>PWGF01000403.1 GCA_003554375.1 Spirochaetaceae bacterium | reverse complement strand
GGAATGTTCCAGCCGGATATATCATACATAGTACCAATATCATAGCTGATATCCTCACCTTCCCAGAGGATGGTATTAGCCAGTCCCCGCTTGGGCTGGTTCATCATTACCACATAAGTTCCTGCCGGGTAGGTTTCCCCATCAGCCATAAAGGGACGGACTGAACGCTTTACCTCGATGTCATTAAACAGGAGAAAGTCAACAACCCTTCCCGCCTGGATGGGATCTAATTGATTAGCCTTGTCGGTGGGGATAATGTAGGCTTCAGGGAAAAGTTCTTCATCCAGGAACCAGGAAGTTACGCCTCTTTTGAATATTTCAATCTGGTCATAGAACATCTCTATCCTGTTGTCAGAAACAAATGTGGCTGCTGCCATGCAGGCATGGTAGAGGGCATCAACCCCGTCATTATTGCGGCGAGGAGTTTCTAAAGTATGGCCATAAGCTCCATGGTACATGGCATACATCGGTGTAAAGATGGGGGGATAATCATCCCACCCTGCTGCCCAGTCCCGGTAGGGGATTTGGTAAGAGGTATAAGGCGTGTTAGCCACGACGGCATCACCCATAGCTTCAGCCTGGGGTAAGGCCCATTTAAGATAAAGGTCATGTTCATAGTTAGGGTTGTGGGGCGGGGTGCATGGCTCAATCAACATCGGGCTTACAAAACCATGTAAGTCCAGGAAAATCATGGGGTTCCACTTGACTATCTGTTCTACTGTCGCTAAGGTTTCCGGCTGAGATTGAGTGATATGGTCGCGGTTTAAGTCAACACCGACGCTATTTGCCCGGGTGGCCCTTATTCTTCCGTCGGGGTTTACACAAATATTAATTAGCACAATTGTATTTTCCAGGATATGCTGCACTTCTTCCGTGTCTTCATAAGCCAGGGTTTCCAACATCCTCAAGGCGGCATCGGTTCCCGGTTGTTCAGAGCCGTGTATACTGCCGTGAATGTGGATGGGAACTTTGAAATCAGCATTGCCTTTGTCCATCATTTCCTGGGCTTTCTCCGGATCACGCAGCATCATGTTACGAAAAGCCTGGTATCTTCCTAATCTGCCGCCTGCCGAAGGGTCTGAAACGGTGGCCAGGAAAATGTCATGACCGTCAGCGGACTGGCCGATAACTTCAATTTGAACCCGTTCGCTGGTTGTCTCAATTTCCCTGAGTATGCCGGGAATTTCTGAGTAATAAGTAAATTCGCTATAACCTGCATGAACCTCATCATAATCCACCGGGACAGTCCAGTATGGTCCGGCCAGCGCTACCGGTGCTGCGAAACAAATAAACAAAACAGTTGCCAACAGTATAAACAAAGCTTGCCTTTTCATAAGATTATGCATCTCCTAATCATATTAAATGTAACGCTTACATACTCGTAATGCATAATATACAGGCACTTAATACATTTGCTTCAACCTGTTTCGTCACTGCTATCTTTAAGCGCTACTACCTAAACAATCATAAGCATCACTTCTCTCACTATGATCTAATACACGATCATAAAGGCAAACAACTCTAACTGTTGTTTTGCGCTTTTACCATAGTAAACTTAATTAACATTCTTAGGACAATGATTTGGTGAAATGATCTGCGGGCTTTGCTGTAAAAAATCCACTTAAAAGGTAGTAGTTATAATCATAAGTAATTTCATACAACAAAAGGCTTATGAAGAAATGTTACTTAATTGATGCTCTTACTTAAATGAAAAGGTTTGTAAATGTTTAAGCAAATCACTTTCATGATTCGTTACATCTTGTTCTTAGGAAAGTACAAGCTTTTTAAAGGTGTTGCTTTAATTGTATTGATATTATTTTTATATTAAGAAATTACAGTTGCGAAAATATTTTAACCCTTTAATTGTTAACTGTCAATAGTTTTCTGCTGCTATTTAATAGGGTTAATAATTAAGAATTTCTACAAAGCCAAGAAAATATTTTTCGTTATCGGTTTGGTAATGTTCTGTGTAATTTCGGGCCACAATAAAAATTCTTTAATGCCATATCCGTGGTCCGTACAATCAGACTTAAAAAACTCGAGTAATCTGGCTTGTATTCCCAGGATTTTTCAGGTTTTCTTTTGCGGTTTGAAATCAAGGTCTATTCTTTTTTCAAGGTTAGATATGAATGCTTCATGGTCCAGGGATATCTCGCTTCGTGCATGGCTCGGCTATGAATAGCAACCAATATATAACATTATTAACGATGATTGTTGATAGAAGCAAGAAGACACCACCCACGAATAATTATCATTGTGTCCCGAAATTTTTGAGGGATCCTTATTAAATATTAGAATTTCTCTTACTCGTTAAAGTAGCGCATACTGGTCTTTTTTAATTCTTTATCACTAAATAACAGTGCATAATTATTAATCCCGGTCGCTTCAGAAATTGTAGCTATAATTTCCCGGCATTCTTGATCTGATTTTCCATGGACCATAGTAAACAGGTTATAGGGCCAATCATGGAAAGTGTGTCGCTGGTAACAATGGGTAACTTCTTTAAATTCAGCCATCCTCATACCGGTTTCATTTACCTGCTCTTCTGGAACGTCCCATACTCCCATGGCGTTGGAAATAAAACCGCTTTTGCGATGAGCAAGGATTGCTCCAAGACGGCGAATTATTCCTCTATCTTGGAAACGCTGGATACTTTTAAGAAATATTTGGACGTTTATACCCAATTTGTCTGCCAGATCGGAATAGGGAGTTATTGAGTAGGGCAAATCTTCCTGTAGCAACCGGACCAGTTTTTTGTCATATTCTGTAACTGCAGGAGGTGAGTTGTTTCCTGCGTTCATCCAGGGCCTTGCTTGCATTAACCTTGACTGGTCCCGGGTGTCTTCATTTCCAAGGTTAAAAATTACTCCTAACTTAAACACTTTTATCGCTGGCAAACTGTAGACTCTGCTGCCGCCTAAAGCAGAACGGATATTCGAAATTATAGTTTCGATCCGCTGCTGAGAAGAAGCAATAATTGTAAACCACATGTTGTATTTTGGGTGATCACGAAGATAGCTATGGGTAATTTCATCAACTCCTTGCATCAAATCCCCCACTACAGGAATCTTTGTATTCGGTACTTCGGCAGTACAAAGAGTAGTGATATATCCCAGGCGGCGGGAATCAAAGATGCCGCCAATCCGGCGAATGATCCCATTTTCCCTCAAGGCTCTGACCCGCTGCCAGGCCTCTTCCTCGGTTATACCCACCTTTTTACCTACCATGTAGTAAGGACGAAGTGTAATTGGAAATGCAGCCTGGATATTATTTAGAATTTTTCTATCCACAGTTTCCATCAAAAACTTCCCTTCAGCCCGGAATAGAGACACCATGGCTCTTCAGCCATGTAAGCTCCACCGTGATAATATGATGCCCGGGCCCGGCAGCCACCGCAGATTTTTTTAAAATTACAGTTTCCACATTTGCCTTGATAATCCAGAGACCGCAATTTATGCAAAACCTCATTGTCCCGCCAGATCTGATCAAAGGGCGTTTGGCGGACATCACCCAGGGGGAGGTCCAGGTAAGCGCAAGGCTGAACCTGCCCGGTGGGGCTGATAATACAGTAAGCAATGCCGGCCAGACATCCCCTGGTAAAGCGTATATCCATGCCCATTTGCCTGGCAATTCGCATAAACTGCGGGGCGCAAGTCGGTTTTAATTCTAGATCCACTGTTTGCTGCTTCTTCATAATTCTGGCAATCAGTTCTTCGTAGGCTTCGGCTCGCAAAGATTTTTCTTCTATCGAAACTGCCCGCCCGGTTGGAACCAGGAAAAAGATATGGTGGGCCTGCGCCCCTTCTTGGACCGCAAAATCAGTGAGTTCTTCCAGTTCTGATGAATTCCACTCCATAACCGTGGTATGAAGCTGGAAGGGAAGCCCCATCTGGCGGCAATTGCGCATTCCCTGAACAGCCCCCTGCCAGGCGCCGGGCTTGCGGCGCAGTGAGTCATGTTTTTCGCTATCCAGCGAATCTAACGAGATGCCCATTCCCCTGGCTCCGGCTTCTTTCAACTCACTGACTGTTTTTGATGTAAGCAATGTCCCGTTAGTTCCAAATACCGGTTTCAAACTAAGTTTATTGGCGTAGGCAACCAGTTCCAGGAGATCAGGCCTTAAAAGGGGCTCTCCCCCGCTGAAAATCATAATCTTAAAACCCGCCCTGGCAATCTGTTCAAGCATGGTCTTTGCTTCAGCTGTAGTAAGCTCTTCTGCTGCTTTACTGCCTGCATCGCGGTAGCAGTGATCACAATACATATTGCAGGCATTTGTGGTATTCCAGGATACAATCACTTTTACATCTCACTTCCCCCGGTAAAAATTATAACCCGATTTCTTGATTGGTTAGGTAACAGGCTGGATCGGATTCCCAGAAATCACCGGTTACAGCTTGTGCTCTTGCCCTGAAATTGCCATTACAAAAGCTTAAATACCGACAACGGGAGCAACGTCCTTTCAGCAAGGGCTTGCGGTTCCTCAATCCCGCCAGCACCGGATGGCTCGTATCTGTCCATATAGCTGAAAATTTTCTCTCCCGTATATTACCCAGTTTGATATGCCCGGTAAACTGGTCCGGGTGAACATTGCCCTGGGGATCAACCTGGCCGAAAGCAATTCCCGACCGGTTACCGCCATTGATGCCAATCAGGTTTTTAATTTTTTCAGCCCTTATAGGGTCTTTTCTCAGCATGTGCAGGTAGAGATAAACACCGTCACAATGATTATCTACAGTCAAGATCTCTTTGTCTAAACCTCGTTTCTCAAAATCCATGGTCCGGCGTATAATTGTATCCATTGCTTCCCTTTTTTCTTCAAAACTCAGATCATCGTCAATCATACCCCTGCCTCTGCCCGTAAAGACCAGGTGGTAAAAACAGGCCCGATCGATTGACTTTTCCTCGATAAAGTCAAATATGCGGTCCAACTCTTGAAAGTTATAACGATTGATGGTAAAACGGAGGCCTACGCGCTGTCCGGACGCCACGCAATTATCAATCCCTCTCATCGCAGCCTGGAAAGCTCCTTCCTTTCCCCTGAATCGATCGTTTATTTCCTGCAGACCGTCAAGTGAAATTCCAACATAGCCGATTCCGATTTCTTTTATCTGCCCGGCTATTTTTTTTGTTATCAAAGTGCCGTTTGTTGACAGGGTTGCCCTGATTCCTTTTTCTGCAGTGTGCCGGGCCAGTTCAAAAAAATCCGACCTCAACAACGGCTCACCGCCTGAGAACAACAAGACAGGCACATTAAAATCAGCAAGGTCATCGATAAAGCTCCTGGCTTCTTCGGTTGAAAGTTCCTTCGAATATCTCCCGGCTTCAGAATCCATATAGCAGTGGACACAGTTGAGGTTACAGGACTGGGTCATATTCCAGACCACTACCGGACCGGCTTCCCGGTTGCTGCCATGAAGGGATTTGCTGCTTTCTCTGCTGTAACGCAAACTGTCTCCATAATATTCTCTGCCGGATAAAAGTTTTGTAACACTGATCAAGTTGTCACTCTCCAGCTAATCCTATTTTCATATTACTAAGTATATGTTAGATGCATTATAACACTCACCCACGCGGGCTTCAATTTTTTACGTACTTGGGTGCTCCCAAAGATGTAGGAAATGCCTCATTATTACTGATTAAATATCGCTGCAGGGCAACTATCTGACCGGAGGTGCTGCATTAGCCCTGTTTATTGGACACCACGAGTCTCTTGACTTCGATAATTAAAACCTTTCTGATTTTGATGATGATTGAGCAGGTATGCATAATTTCGGGACACAATGAAAATTTTTCGATGCCAAATCCGCTGCCCGGACTATCAGAAATTGGCGCTTATCCGAGGAGTCAGGGTTGTATTCCCAGGTTTTTTGGGGTTTTTCTTTTGCGGTTTAAAGTTTAAGCATAAAATTTTATGTGGGTATTCCCATTTGACACTAATCCCACATAGCTGTATTATTAGTTCAGGAGGTGTAAGCCATGAGAACTGTTAACTTATCTGTAGACTCAAGAAAAAGGATTTCACTCAGCAAGCTGTTGCCAGATTTACCAGTAAGCTCAGTCAGAGCTTATGTAGATGGTGATAAAATTGTCCTTGAACCCATGGTGGAAGTGCCGGCAAGAGAAGCCTGGCTGTATCAAAATGAAAAAGTCTTAAACAAGGTAAAAACTGGTCTCTCTGAAAAG
Organism: Spirochaetaceae bacterium; assembly: GCA_003554375.1. Taxonomy (GTDB): domain Bacteria; phylum Spirochaetota; class Spirochaetia; order DSM-27196; family SKKC01; genus PWGF01. The sequence goes on along the minus strand of PWGF01000403.1, from coordinate 380 downwards.
GGTACAATTAAACGCGGTTCATTTAGCGAATACGCAGAGGAATAAAAAATGCCCGAGCTACTATTTACACCTCAGGCTGACAATGACTTAAAGGAATTAGAAGCTGACCCTTCTAAAAAAAGAGTACTAAAAGCTGTCCGGAAAACTCTTGGGTTGATGGAAACAAATCTGCGCCCCCCTTCCCTACAGACACATCAATATCAATCCTTGAAAGGGCCAAATGGTGAAAAAGTGTTTGAAGCCTATGCACAGCAAAACACACCCGGCGCTTACAGGGTATTTTGGTATTATGGGCCGGGCAGAAAAGAACTCACTATAGTTGCCATAACTCCGCATCCTTAAGATCTTTTAGAATCATGCATGAACAACAGAAGTCATTG
>PWGF01000120.1 GCA_003554375.1 Spirochaetaceae bacterium | reverse complement strand
GGAGCCGTCACCGGCCGCGCCGGCGGCGTGGCGCTCGGCGGCCACCTCTCGTCGCAGGCGCTCGGCGGGATTTGTGACCGAGGGATCCACTCCGGCGGCTCTGCCCCCGTCTCCCCGAGCGGCGTGGGTCTCACTGCCCGGCCCGCCGCTGTCGGAGTTGCCTCCGCCTTCGCCATTCCCGTCCGAGCCATTACCGCCCGGCCGTGCTGCGCTCGCCGCTTCCTTGCGCGCGCCCGCGGCAACGCGCTCGCCCACCGGCGCCGCGTCGTCGTCGCCGCCGGGGACAAAGCCGCCGGAGCCGGCAGCCGGCACATCCTCGTTCTCCACGCCGGGACCGTCAAGAGAGCTTCGGTCTGACCCGCCACCGGAGGAACTCCAATCGGTACCCACGACATCGGTCGCGGCCGCCGAGTCGACCGGTGCCGAATCCGCCGACTCGATGAGATCCCCTGCCTCAGTCCGCTGCCGGAACCGCAACACATTCACCATAAAGATGTTGAGCTTGTTCACGATGTTCGGGGGCAGGATGTTGCCGTCGACCTCTACGGAGATCGTCGGGTAGTTACGCCCGCGCGCCCACGGAGTGTACAGCCCTTCGATCACGCGTCCGATCAAGCAGGCGAACGGCGCGATATTCACGATGCCGGAGTAGCCTTCCTGCATGGCGGTGGCGGCAACGCCGCTCGAGACGGCGATCTCCGAGCTCAGCTCGTGGTTGAGGAAGTGCTCCTCGGTGTTGGCCATAATCTTTTTCATATTGTGCGGGAACGGCGGGAGCATTCCCGACGGAGCAAGCGCCCGGGCTACCTTGTTCTCCACGTGGTGCTTCCACGCCTTCTCGATGCCAAGCTGTGCGAGCTTCTTGGCGGGCTCGGAGAACGGACGCTTCCAAACGGGGAGCAGCTTGAGCCGCCGTTTCAAGTCGTACTCCCGGACGAAGTCCAGATAGTGTATCCACTCCGCAACACCGGAAATCTTAGGCACGATGTTCCGGGAAGCAAGGTGCCCCACGAGCTCGTCCACCGCGAAGTCATCGCGGCGCACATAGATCTCGCCCACAATGAGCACCTTAGGACACTCATGGAGCTCCTTTGCACGCGGAATCTTTGCCACTTCTTGCGCGATATGCTTGAGCCCCGGGAGCAGCCGGCTCATGTCCTGCTCCACCTCCGCGATTACCTCGGTCCACAGCTCGTTGAACCGGGCAACGGCGGCCTCGGGATCGCGGGCGCAAGCGCGCAGCGCCGTCTGCACGTCCTTGAGATAGTCCGCCGCTACGAGCCCCCACCACATGTCGCGCGAGAAATGCGGCCCGAGCTCCGTATACGAGTTATCGGCGCTGAGGGTGAACACCACGACGTTCTCCAACCGGAGATCGCGGAAGAGATTCTCGAAGAAGACGTAGTACTGTCCGGTCCGGCATGGGCCGGTGGTAATCGGGACAAAGAGGAGGTACAGCTCGTCCTTGCGATAGTTCTCCGAAGCGAAGTACTCGAGCGCGCTCCCCAGCACGAGATGCGACGGTACGCACTCCTTCCCCGATGCGTACGCCCGAGCGGCTTGGAGCGTCTTGAACGTTGCCACCGGCAGTGCCTCCGCGTTCACTCCGGCCTGGCGCAACACGGCCCCGAGGAGGTCCGTGGAAAGCGCGCCCATGTTCGAGAGGAGAACCTTCACGCGCGGGTTGTTCTTTACCGGGATCTGTTCCCCGGTATGGACGTTGTGCACGTGAATCGGATCCCGCCCGTTGTTGATAAAGCGGTAGCCGTTGTCGTAGCGCTCGGCGTCCAGAATGTCCCGCCTGCTCCGGTACCCTTCGATGATGTCGAGGAACGCCTCGACGCGCGTATCGATTCCGGCGTCCGCCGTATGCGAATCGAGCTCGAGTATGAGATAGGGCTTGGTCCCCATCATCCATTTGAGGTAGTGCAGAATGAAGGAATCCGGCGCACACGAGAAGTTGGAGATGAAGGTGACGTAGATGTTCTCTTCCTCGGCGAGCCTGGCCGCGGCCTTCATGTTCTGCTGGCCGTAGTACCAGTACATGTTCGGGAAGATCTCCTCATCTCCGAACGGAAGGATATCGAACGGGATGACCGAGTAGCCGCGCGTGGTGAACTTCCGCGGGATCCCCATGTTGGCTTCGCTTGTAAACGCGTTGTAGGGCCTGCCCAGCATGGCGATCACCGGCCGCTCGGCCTTCCGCGCGTCCTCCAGCGCCTGGGTACCGAGCTCACGCGCCCGGGTAGCGTACTCCTGTTGCTTAGCGTACGCGACCTCGAACGCCCGGCGGACCTCTTCCGGGCCGAAACCGAGCTTCCGCCCCATGGCCTGGAAGTACTCGAGCGCCTTGGCCGTCCCGTACTTGAAGCTCACCACGAGCGGCAGAAGCTTCTCCTCCGGTACCTCCGGGAACGCCTTCTGCATGTAGTACGGAAGCGCCTGGGTTATCGGGCAGAAGTTCGCATGCACCGACTCCTCATAGCTCGGCATATCCCGGAAATGGGGCAGGAATACGTAGTCCGCCCCCTTGTTGAGAACGTCCTGCACCGCTCCGTGGGCTATCTCCGCCGGGAAACAGTAGGCACTCTCGATCCGGGCCACGCCCTCGTGCGCAACTTCGTCGGAAAGAAACCACCGCACCCCGAGCTGATGAAAGAACCACGCGTAAAGCGGATAGAGCGAGTGAACCGAAAGCGCACGCGGGATGCCCACCGTGTACGGCCGGGTAGGCTCCATACTGTCGGGATCCGGCGCGCAGGTCTCGAACATGAGCTTCTGCCGCTCGGAAACGTAGTCGAAAACCTCTACGTCCCGGACTTTTTTCCGGGTGTTGGAGTACTTGTTACAGCGGCCGCCGAACATGTAGCGGTGGCCGTTCACGATCAGGACCTGGATGGGGCAGAGGTTCTCGCAGGAGCGACAGGTGGTCCCCTTGTCGTACGTGATATCCCGGGCAATCAGCGAGTCCAGCTCAAACTCCGCCTTCTCAAGCTGCCCCTCGTGATACTTCTTCTTTGCTAAGAGCGCCACCCCGAAACACCCGATCAGCTCCGGGTTCGGCGGCACGAGGATATCCTTGTTGAGGAACATAGCGAATGCCGGAGCAACGGCATTGTTCTTGGCTACGCCGCCCTGCAGGAACACCTTCCCGCCGATCGTACGGTTTCCTACCACGCGATTGAGGTAGTTCGAGACGATCGACGTGACAATCCCCGCGGTGATGTTCTCCCGGGTTGCGCCGTGCTGGACGGCCTTCCGGATATCCGAGTTTATGAAGGCCGAGCAGTGCTCGCCGAACTTGAGCGGCGCATCGGCCTCGAGCGCAACGCCGCCGATCTCGCGCGCGTGGCCGATATTGAGGTCCGCCTGCGCCGATTCCTCCACGAACGAGCCGGTGCCGGCCGAGCAGGCCTCGTTCATGGCGTAATCGATCGGCACCCCGTTCTTGAGGAGCACGTATTTCGCGTCCTGGCCGCCGATCTCGAAGATCGTCTCGACCTCGTCGTCAAAGTAAGCGGTCCCCACCGAGTGCGCGATGATCTCGTTATAGACGCCTTGCGTCTCCAGGAACACACCGAGGATCTCCCGGGACGATCCGGTGGTAGCGGCAAGCGAGATCGTGATGGGCTGATCCCCGATGTCCTCGCGAACCTTCTCCCGAATAGCCGACAAGCACTTCCTGAACGCGCCCACCGGGTCACCATGCGTCCGCCCGTAATGGGAAGCTACGATCTGCTCCGTCTCCGCATCCAAAAGGCACGCTTTGGTGGTCGTGGAGCCCCCGTCCACACCGAGGATGTACTCGCGCCCCGGCTGAACGCTCCCGCTGTCGGCTTCGAAGTACGTTACCCGCTCCTGCCACGCTTTAAGGTCGTCGAGGTTGCCGAAACCGATGCTGGTAGTCCGGAGCATGTCCGCCATCGAGGGCAGCGGAGAGCCGTTTTCGCGCGCAAGAACCGCCGCGCCCACCGCCTCGAAGTACGGCGCTTCCTGCGGCACCACGAACTCTACGTTTGGCCACTTCTCCCGGATGAAACGAACGATGTGCGGGTTCTGGGCAATGCCGCCGGTCAGAAGCACCCGCCCGCGGTCCAGCCTGGCGCGGGTGAGAAAGTCGATCACCTTCCCTGCCATCACGTTGCTGAGCGATAGGACAATGTCGTTCTTGGTAGCCTGCCCCTTGTTGAGCCGGTGCGTACAGTCGCTCTTCATGAAGACCGAACAGCGCGTGGAGAGGCTGAGCACCCGCGCATCCTCCGGCACGTGCTCCACGTCCTTAATCGACATGTCCATGCGCGCAAGCTGCTGCCGGAAGAACTCGCCGGTGCCGGAGGCGCACTTGTTGCCGGAAAAGTTGTTTACGATCTTCCCATCCGAGTCGATCGTGTACACGATCAGGTCCTCGCCGCCCATGCTGACGACTGCGTCCACCTTCTCTTCCAGAAACCCGAGCGCCGACTCGATGCACACCGGCTCAATCGTGTTGCGCGCGTTGAAGAGATACCGGCCTTCCGTGCCCGTAACGAGGGTTGGGACACCCGCCGGGATGGCGTCGTCGGACAACACCTTCTGCACGGCTCCCTTCACGTCCCCGTCGTGCGGCACCACCCGGTGCCACGTGATCTTCCCCTCGTCGAGAAGCACGGCCTTCAAGCTTGACGAACCAACATTGATTCCCAGACTCACCATCGATCCCACCCTCTGCAATATCAAACTCGATTCCGGAACGTATTATTCCGGTACATCACAAAAAGATGACAAAGTCACAATAATATGTAGCGAGATAACGATACAATAACGTGGTGCGCCAGGATTGGCAACTGCGTTGGGCCGCCGGCTGAGCCGGTGGGGCGGGCCCCGCCGGGTTTGGACGGGAGCCTGCGGCCGGTGATATACTCGGCGCAGCACTACCGGCGAACAAGGGGGATGCCATGGCGGACATAACGGTGACGCAACAGGATAACGATACCTATCTGGTCAAAGTCGCGGAAGGCAAATCCAAGTCCACCCACCACGTAGAGCTGGACGACAGCTACCACCAGAAACTCACGGGTGGCTCAGTCTCAAAGGAAGAGCTCATCCGGCGCTCGTTCGAGTTCCTCCTACAGCGTGAGCCAAAGGAAAGTATTCTCGGCCGCTTTCACCTGTCGGTCATCAGCCGCTACTTTCCCGAGTACGAGTCACGCATCAAAGCGAAGTGAAACCGCTACGATGGTGTGCTGCGGCGGCCGGAAGCCAGGGTGCGCACCGCTTCATACGCATAGCCGAGCTGCGCCAGCCAAGCCAGGAGAATGCCGGCCACGACCAGTCCGGTACCGATACCGTAGGCCGCAGTGAGCCCCGCAACCTCTCCAATGAGAATAATCCCGAACCCGATGAAGTAGCACGCCACCTTCCCCCGGCCCACAAGACTGGGAGTTGGTACACCGATCCTCCGGTCGAGCTTCATCCCGATGATATACAGGACGTATACGGTCTCCGGTAGGATTACGTGTCCGATCAGTGCAAGCTCCACGGCCCCGTGGACGTACAGATAGTACAGCAGGCCAATCGCGAGTATCTTATCTGCCATCGGATCGAGAAACTTCCCGAAAGTTGTCACCTGATCCCGTTTCCGAGCCAACACGCCGTCAGTCATGTCGCCGATGATCCCGATCACGAGCACGAGAAGCGCGGTAGACGCGTCAATGGTCCGTGGAAGAAAGAGCACCAGCGAGATCACCAGCCGGATTCCGGTAAGGTGATTAGGCCGAAAACGAACCGGAATAGGCCTGAGCACGTTGATCAACAGGTCGTCTCTCACCTGCGTTTCAGACTCGGTAATCCGTTTGAGCCGGTCAAGCGTTGAGCGGAGCATACTGAATCTTCCGAGGTCATTTCGCCGGTGTCAACTGAACGTTTTTCGGCGCTCTGAAGCTGCCGGACGCCTACCGGACACTTTTCACACTTCTATTTCCTGCTATCGGAAGCGGTGCCTGTTACCGGAAACGCCTTCCGCTACTGGAACCGGTGGCTGCGCCTGCTCCTGAACGCGGTGCCTGCTACCGGAAACCGCGCCTCCTACCGGAAGCGGCTCCGTTCCGCCCACAGCCCCAAGGCGGGATTGGCCACAAAGTAGACCCGCTCCCCGTCACCGAGCGTGTTCATGCCGGGTTGGAGAGCTTGCGGGTCGTACCGTCTCATCATCTCGTCGAGGTCCGCATACTGATAGCCTACCCCCTCGATCTCCTCCCGCGTTACATGTCCCGGACAGTATGTCACTGAGAACCGCCCTTCGCTCGAGCCGTGTATCAGATGAGCCGCCGTTGCCAGGGAACCTTGGAGCTCCGGGTCCGATCTCACCGCCTCGAGCACGTTATCGCGCCCCACATAGCCGAAACGCCGGATGAGCCGGTCGATTTCGTCGTCCTCGCCGAACTGACGGAGGCCGGGAGCAAGGATAACGAGCTCTCCGCCTTCTTGAATTGCCAACCGGGTGCGGTATACGGCTTTGTCCCCAAGCCAGGTGCTCTTGAACTCCTCCGGATCGAGATAGACCACGGCTTTCTCCGCCGGCTCGTCCAAAAGCGTCACATTGGTTTCC
>PWGF01000490.1 GCA_003554375.1 Spirochaetaceae bacterium | reverse complement strand
CACGCTTACCGCTTCCATTTCCGGCTCTTCGTCACCGGCAACTGCGGGTTCCCCAGCTTGCTCCGTTGTCGCCGCCGTAGTAGCCTCCGAGCCGGCAGTCGCCGATCTCTCTTTGGCCCTTTGCTCTTCATCCTCGATAATCTCAACGTTCTCCGAGATGATATTGCGAAGAACCTGACCGTCGCCGACGATCAACCCGTCCAAGTTGTTCATGTCCTCTTCGGACAGGCTCAGAAGATCGTCAATGTACTCCAGTCCGTTGCGCTCGAGGATATCAACTAGTCGCTGTGGGATATCCGGCAACTCCGCAATGCGAGTGATCTCTTCCTCTTCTTCCTCTTCTCCGAAAAGGGCGGAAACCGCGCGCTTGGACTCCGCCGCAATGTCCATCTCTGCGAACTGAGCCTCAGTCTTGACATCGATATTCCAGTCCGCGAGCCGGTTGGCCAATCGTACATTGAGCCCTTGTTTCCCGATAGCGAGGCTGAGCTGGTTCTCCGGAACTACCACCAACGCCTGTTTTTTCCCCTCGTCGAGGATTACAACCTGGGAGACCTCCGCAGGGCTGAGCGCATTCTTCATAAAGGAGCGCGGATCCGGGTCGTACTTCAGAATGTCGATCTTCTCGCCTTCCAGCTCTCGCACAATCGACTGGATTCTCACCCCCTTCAAGCCTACACAGGCCCCCACGGGATCCACGTCTTCCCGATTAGAGTACACTGCGATCTTGGTCCGATATCCCGGCTCCCGGACAATCTTGAAAATATCCACTGTCCGGTCGTAGACCTCCGGAACCTCTAACTCAAATACCCGGCGAACGAACTCCGTGTGGGTACGCGACAGGATGATCTGCAGCCCGGTTGGAGTCTTGGTAACTTCGTATATGAGTGCTTTGATGCGATCGTTAGGGCGATAGCTTTCCCGAGGGCTTTGGTAACGCTTGGGCAACATCCCTTCGGTCTTCCCGAGATCGACGAAGATATTGCCGTTCCGTTCCCGCTGATAGTAGCCGATGATGAGCTCCCCGACCTTGTCGTAGAACTCCGAGTAGAGCGTGTCCTTTTGAATCTCGCGCAGCGTCTGCTTGGCCTTCTGTTTAGCACTCTGGACCGCTACTCGATCGAAGACGCTCGGATCGATCTCGATAAGCAACTCGTCGCCGACTTCGCATTCGTCATTGAGCTCGAGAGCTTCGTCGAGCGAGATTTCCGTGACGGGGTCCATAACCTCCTCCACGATCTCCTTCTGGGCATAGAGAGTAACCTCGCTTCCATCCTCGTTGAAGCGTACGACTGCGTTGTCTGCGTGTCCAAACTTACGCTTATAGGCGGCCAGGAGGAATTCCTCAATCGTCCGACGAACAAGCTCCTCACTGATCCCCTTGTCTTCCACGAGAAGGCGTATAGCCTCCGCCAATCCTTGAGCTGCCATCTGCTCTCCCGTCCTCCTATGCCTCGTCGTCAAGACGAGCTTTCTGCACATCGGAAAACAACAAGCGCTCCGACCCCGTTTCCGACTGCAACTCTATCCCATCTACGTCACAAGCAGCCAGCACGCCGACCACCCATTCATCTCCCCGCAAGACCCGAATACGCTCGCCCACAAACGCTTGGTACTCCTGGCTGCTTTTGAGCACTCGTCCGATACCAGGCGTGGTGACTTCCATGTGTACGTCTCGCCTCCCTGTCAAGAGTTCGATTCTAGGCTGGACGGTGCGGTGGACCTCGGAACACTCCTCCAACCCAACTCCCCCCGGCCGGAATATCACGAGCGACACATGGAGGGTGCCGCGAACCACTTGCGACTTCGCGTCAACGAGCCGCACCCCGAGTCCGCGAACAATCGGTTGAAGCTCCTCCCGCAGGTTGAATTCTGTCATAGCTTTGCATGCGACCAAAAAAAAGAGCCGATCGCTCGACTCTTCCGTTTGCAGCGCGAAAACGTAAAGATGTCGCAGCTAAAATACCAATATCCCACAATTCATGTCAACGGCGGAACACCCCGTTTTCCGGGCAAACACAGTCGGATACTACATCCGGAAGCACGGCCGCGAGTGCCTCCCTTGGCTCCTGCCTGCGGCGGGTGCCGGCGTGGTGAGAAGGGGGAGCGCTCGTTTCATCGTTTTATCACCGCCGCAGTAGAGCCGTACCGGCCCTACTGCGTTTGCCGTGCCGTTCTCAGTCGCGCGCAACCGAAATGGCGCCTACCGTTTCTATCCCGGCCTCCAACAGAACCCGACTGCAACGATCCAGGGTCGCTCCGGTTGTGAAGACATCGTCGATAAGGAGCGCCGCCTGCGTCCTCCCCGTTCGACACGCGAACGCCCGTCCGCTTTCCGACAGGCTGAGCCCGGGGATTGGGTCTGCCAGCCGCTCTTGCCGGTTGCGCTGCTTCTGCGGAACTCCTGTCGGACGCAGTAACAGCCTCTCCAGCTTCATGTCGAGCTCGCCGGCAAGCTCCTGCGCGAACCGCAGCGCCGGATCGAACCCCCGCTCCCGCCGCGCATTGGGCCTTGCCGGCACCGGACAGATCACCGCGTCTTGCCGCTCCGCAGCCCGGACAACAAGGGCGGCGCGCTGTGCAAAAAGCCGTGCAAGCCGTCGATCACCGCTCGCCTTGAAGTCCTTAACCAACGTCCGCAACAAGCCACGATAAGCGCCGAGCGTACGGTGACCGCGAAGTGACAGATCGGCGTCGCGGCATCTGGTGCATATCCCCTGTTCGGCCAATAGTTCGCGCCCACAACACGAGCACCCGTCTACCTCACCGTTTCTCACCCCTCTGGCCCCTGCTCCGACGTCCAGCTCCGACGGAAGCGCGCTGAAGAGCTCACCTACACACACCGGACAGACGGGTGCGGCGCCATCCACCAGAGGCGCGCCGCATCCCCGGCAATGCTCCGGAGCTAACAAAGCACCGACTCGGTACCCTATATTCCGAATTAAACGTGACGTCATCTCACCCTTTAGTACGCGGTGAGATCTCCATTCCTTGAACTCTTTCGCAAGAATTCGAATTGTCCGTGCCCGCCGAATTCCGCGGATTGCAGCTCAGCTCCTTCTGTAACCGCGCCAGCGTGTTCAGCGCTTCGAGCGGCGTCATGCGCTCGACATCCAAACTCAGCAGCTCCGCCCGTAACATGTCCTCGTCCGGAAACAGGGACTCCTGACGAGGCTCCACAGCACGATCCCGGGACCTCCGGCCGTCTTCGCGAGTGTGCGGGCCATCCTTGTCGCCCCTCCCGGCGTCGTCCTCGACAACCGCGCCGCTCATGCTTCGGCTTGGCTCTCGGCCGTTCCCGGGCTCCGCGCCCGCATCTTGAAGAACCGATAGAAGCTCGGCCGCTCTGCTGAGAACCTGTTCGGGTAAGCCCGCCAGCCGAGCAACGTGAATGCCGTAACTGTGGCTGGATGGCCCTGCTTGTACCCGTTTGAGGAAGACAACATCGTCGCCTTCTTCCTGTACAGCCATACTCAGGTTTCGTATTCCCGGATTCTGAAGCTGCACGAGCTGGTGATAGTGCGTAGCGAAGAGCGTGCGAGCATCAACCTCATTGAGAATGTGCTCGCACACCGCCTGTGCGATCGCCAGCCCGTCCTTCGTGCCGGTCCCCCGCCCGACTTCGTCCATGACGATGAGGCTTTGACGGCCCGCATTCCGCAGGATATTGGCGGTTTCGTTCATCTCGACGAGGAAGGTCGACTCTCCCCGCGCCAAGTTGTCCGAGGCACCGACGCGGCAGAATATGCGATCGACAAGCCCGACAGTAGCATCGTCGGCAGGCACGAAAGATCCGGTATGAGCAAGGAGAACGATCAACGCCGTCTGCCGGAGGTAGGTCGACTTACCGGCCATGTTGGGACCGGTAACCAACGCGAACTTGGCCTCCGAGCCTCCCAAAACGATGTCGTTCGGGACGAAACGACCCGACTCAGCCGTTGCCTCGACCACCGGATGGCGCCCGCCGCGAATGTCGAGCTTCGCCTCTTCCACCAGATGAGGCCGGACATACCCGGAAACCGTAGCCGCGTACGCCAGACTCTGAAGCGCGTCCAGAGCGGCTACGTTGCGAGCAACTGCAATTAGCGAAGACAGTCGCTCCTTGACGAAGTCCCGTACCTCCAGAAAGAGTTTCTGCTCGAGATCCACGATTTTTTCCTGAGCGCTGTTGAGCCGATCCTCCAGCTCTCCCAGCCGCTCCGTGGTGAAGCGCTCCGCGTTTGAGAGACTCTGACGACGGATATACTCCGGCGGAACGCGGTCCGCTTGCGCCTTAGTGACTTCCAGAAAATGCCCGATGACCTTGTTGTAACGGATTTTGAGACTGGAAATGCCCGTTCGCTCGCGCTCACTCTTCACGTACTCTTCGAGTATGGAAGCGCCCTCGTCGCGCAGGCGGTGCAGCTCGTCGAGCTCCGAGTTGTACCCACGCTTAATGAGGTTGCCTTCGGTCAGGACAACCGACGGGTTGTCGGTAATCGCCGCCTCAAGCCGCTCCACGACTTCCTGTACCGAGTCCGCGTGTTGCGGCGGAATCAGCTCGATACCAACCGCGGCATCGTCGAGCGTCTGTCTTATGTGGGTGGCGCGACGCACGCCTTCCAGGACTGCCGTGAGATCCTTTCCGTGCGCACGATCCATACCTACCCGGGCCGTGAGACGCTCCAGATCCAGCACTCCCCCGAGAATTCGGCGACAGCGAGTTAGCGCATCCTGACCTCGATAGAGCTCCGACACCCTGTCCTGACGCTTCCGGATATCCTCCATCGAGCGCAACGGAGACATGATCCACTGATGAAGACGACGCGCCCCCATAGCGGTCCGTGTGTAGTCGATCGTTCCCAGAAGAGAAAAACGGCGAGAATCGTCGTTTAGGCTCCGGATCAGCTCAAGGTTGCGCTGAGTCGACTCGTCAAGCGACACTATCGCTTCGTCCGACAAGCGCCGTAGCTCCGTCATGTGGCTCAGCACACTGCGGGCCGTCTCCTCGAGATACCCCAACAGGACGCCGGCACATGCTATGCCGGGATCTTCATCGGAAACCCCGAATCCTTTCAGATTTGCCGTACCTAGGTGCTTGACGAGTCGCTCCCGTCCGGCATGCTGATCGAAGTCCCAATCTGGGCGCCGTTCGATTACGCTCTGCTCCCTGCTCCGTAGGGCGGTTCGAATCGCATCATCGTTCTCATAGAGCGACTCCTGGACGAGAACCTCGCCCGGGCGTAGGCGAGCGAGCTCCCGGCGCACGACTTCAGCCGGATCGTCGGGCCCACCGGTATCACCAATGGCAAACTCGCCGGTTGAAAGGTCGGCATAGGCAAAAGCCATCCCTTGTTCCCGGCCGCCGCCCTGCGCGCTTTCGGACACATGGTACCGACTCAGCGCAAACAGGTAGTTGTTCTCGTTTCCCTGGAGGAAGGCGTCGTCGACTACCGTTCCCGGCGTGATGACCTCGACCACTTCCCGCTCCGCGATCCCGCGCCCACCCTCCGGAAGCTTCATCTGCTCACAGATGGCGACTTTCTTCCCCGCCTCCAGAAGACGCGCGATATAGCCGTCTCGAGCATGATACGGCACACCGCACATCGGGATTCCCTGCCGCTGAGTAAGCGTTACGCCGAGAATGCGGGCAGCCTCTTCCGCGTCGCGGCGGAACATCTCATAGAAGTCCCCAAGACGGAAGAAGAGAATTGCGTCACTGTAGCGCGCTTTGAGTTCCGCGTACTGCTGCATCATGGGAGTTGTCTCACTCATCTCGAAACAGCCTCCACGCAGAACCGTTGCGTCTACTCAACCGGATCTTCAGTTTCTCAGCCGGTCAATCACTTTGTCGGTGACATCGACCTGGTCGCTGTGCCAGAGAAGGCCGTCGGAATCGGCATCCACGATAACGGTGAAGCCTTCCCTGTTCCCCACTTGCGTGAGGGCGCGGTGTAGCTGTGCAAAAAAGGTCTCATCGCCCTCGAGGAGCTCGTTGCGCTCCCGCTCCAACTGGCGGCGCCGAACGCGGATGAACTGGTCCAGAAAGGCGCGCCGGTCTTCGAGCTCTTCCTCCAGCTCCAGAGCAGCTTGCTCTTGCCCTTCCTCCTGATACTCGAGCATCTGTTGTTCGAGCTCCAGAATCTCGTTCTCCAGTTGCTCGCGCTCCTGGTTGAACTGCTCCACCCGCGCTTGCCAGTTCCGCACGGAAGCGCTCTCCGTGTAGAAACTGTCGAACACTCGAGTGAGATCCACTACTCCCACCGTCGTGATCTCCTCCGCACCGAGGGCGCCTCCGGTAAGGACCGCAAGCAGGCCTGCAACCCCCACAACCGCCGCTCTTCCTGGCTTTCTCACGTTCACCATACTCCGCTCCTGCTTCTTAGAACGCCGACGCCGACCGACATCAAGGGCCCCCACGTGGTGGCTACCCAGCACCGCCGGCATTGGCATGGCACCGCATCAGAACAGCTCCGTGCCGATAGTGAAGATGAAATCTAATCCCGAGTCCGGTTCGTCTTCCCGGGAGAACACGTTTCCGCCCTGCCACTGAATCTCTCCGTCTCGTACACGGGCGCGTTTCCCGAGGTACAGACGAATAGGGAACTGTGGTACCGTGAACCGAAGCCCTGCACCCATCGTAAACCGGAAATCCT
>PWGF01000109.1 GCA_003554375.1 Spirochaetaceae bacterium | reverse complement strand
GACTACGGTATGGTAGATCGAGTGCAAATCCAACTCGTAGTCCGTGATACTCGCCGCAATCTTCTCGTCGTCTATCGCCATGCCCGCCCACCGGCGCCGGGTAATCTTCCAGTACGACTCTCCGCTAGCGTCTGTGACTATGATTCCGAAGCGGTAGTCGTTCGTCTTGAACACCCTTAGATGCTCAATATCGTGCCCCGTGTCGAACAAAGGGGGATCGGGGTCTTCTCCGCTGTAATCCGGGTACTCGGTCTCCCAGATCACATCTCCGCTCTCCTGCTCCGCCAGGTTTCGGTAAAAAACCTCGCCCCCGCGCAGATAGAAGGCCACTAAACCCTGATCCGTGTGAGCAGTACGCACGTTCTTCCAAGCCCGAACAGCGCTAACCTGGTCAACCCCGCCACTAGCCAGCGTCTTATCCGACCCGCTAAACCCCTGCCTGGCCTTCAGATCCCCGGTAGGAGTGACCCAAAACAACCAAGGGTCTCCGGAACTGATTTTTATCCAACGAGTAGCATCCGAAGCACGGGTAGACCATATACCTTGGGACCCTACGGGTTTTTCCCAGTATCCATCCCATTCAACTGCTACATCAATAGCAGGTCCCAACGACCCGAGGTAACTCCAGTCAATCTCTTCATACTTAGTATTTAATGGGACAAGATCAGCACCCTCATGGTATGCGACATGGGCCTCATTTTCATTAACCCAAATAAGGTATAGCTGAATATTGTCCACATCTAATACTGGAGAAAAACGACCGATCGCAATATCAACGGCCCCAAGTCCGGTTGCTTTTTTTATTGTCTCGGGTGATAACCGGTAGAGGTCCACGATCTAGTCCTCCTTTTTGCCAGCCGATCTAGCGTCAATATAGCTTTCACCTAAGATATAGGCAACCACAGGAAGAATAACAGCTACTAAATTCTCTGGATCTAACTCGATTCCCAATGTATCTTGTAAAATTAGAACAAGCGCTGTTGCAGATGCGATCCAAAACTTACGGCTCAATAACCAATGCTTTCGAGTTTCCATATCAGTCAGCTCCTAACCGATTCAATACATCCTTATGGATTCGTTTTAGCATAATAAACGACGCCCATACCGGCATCGGTTCATCAGCAAGTGCTTTATCAGCCCATTCTTCCGGGCTGTTTAACATGGCGAGGCGATCAAAATAATCAATACCTTCCAGTCGCCAATCAACTTTTGTTTTATCGGAATCAATCATCTGTAAAAATTCCTCCCATGTATTAACAACACCCGATCGTAGATATTGCGGGCAATTTTTCTTTGACCAATCAAAATGTTGTGTCAATGATTCCGGGAACGGTAACAAACTATCAACTGTGTCTAATAAATAAGAACATAACTTTGCAGCATTTTCTTCTGCTTGAGCACGATCACCATCTTGGTTCATCGCAATCTCGATACCAATCGATTCACGATTACCTTTTCCACCGTACCCATCACCAGCGTGCCATCCGACTTCATCGAGCGGAAGATGTTGAACAACAACAGAATCGTCCACAGTAAAATGCCAGCTAACCGGTGCATTGGCAGCAGCATCTGTCTTTAAATAGTTACCATGTGCAATCGCACCCGCACCGGGATTTCGATTTCCGGTATCATGTATGGTTACCCATTGCGGCATCATAAATAAACCGGGACGGTTCTTCCGACCGATCGGAATAAAATCCTGAATAATATCGAAGTTATCCGGACCGTTATTATTACCATTACCGGTATCATCGTCACACCAAAGAATTGCATTAGGAACAAGTTGTGTCCCTCGATGTTTTGAACCTTCAATATAAGAAGCGCTGCTACCACCATCAGCAAGGATGCCATCCACAGCACCCACATCTTTTAAATATTGACCCATCTCTTTAGCAGTTGCGGACTCAAGATATGCAAAAATAGCAGTATCATTGGCAATCCCAAACCCAACACGTTGGGTACGGGCTGTTGGATTTACTCCGGGAAATAGGGTACCCGACAATACTTCCACATGGGCATCCTGTAGAACGATAGGGCCCATACTAATTGCCCATTCAATATCACTGATATGATAAAAGTTATAATAGGATTCGGGACTTACCATTATTTTAGGAGGCTCATTTTTTGCTTTTAAAATACCGTGCCAAAAGGCCGAAGGATCCCACCAACCACCTTCACCACGTTCACCATCGATAATCACCATCCCTAGGACTTTGGAATCATCCGGATGATTCCGACCACGTCGAAAAAATCCAGCGTTAATTCCACCATCAGCAGAAGTTTTGTTTACAAATTCTGACACTCTATGCCAGGGATTATGGTCAAAAAATATATTGGCTAAGGGAACTGATTTATACATCCGATCAACTCCTAAATCTGCTTTTCTGTCGGTTTCGATGGTGTAATTTCGTGTGGACGTGATTCACCCCACTGGCGTATAGCACCTTGTCCAAAATAGCCACCTAAGATCGTAAGGATAAGGGGAGAATAAATACGTAATATCTCGGTATCTTTCTCCCCTAAAAAAGCCAGTACAGTTAAACCCAGAAACGGCATGACAACCATTAATGCAAGCACATCTTGGAATTGAATTTTAATACGGTAACGAAACCCATATTCTTTCACCCGAGGTATCCCATCCGTTCCATTATCAATAATAATGTTGCGCCGAAACCAATAACCCAACCAATACTTTCTCTTACGTCATCCCACCAAGTATCTTTTTTCTCGATATATTCCAATTTACGACAGGCTTCCAGTGATACTTCGAGCGCTTTATTTACTTCGGATCGTAAGTTGTTATAACTTCTCATATATGATCTGACTTCGCTTATCTCGCGTTCGAATCGTCCTAGCGTAATCGTCAATTCACTAATACTTTGAGCTAAACGTCGTTCGGTATCATATAACTCACGGACCCTAGCGAGATCACCGGATGTATCTAGTGATGGCATTTTGTCCTGATTACTATCAACATGATTCGACTTATCCGGCATTAGTACCTCCGATCGTTATTTACCTAGCAGATGAATATTATCGATTGTTGCTGTTCCACCTGTGGGTGAGCCACTGACCGATACCTTGATCCGGATATCGGTCCCGACCAGACCGGAATAATATTTATAATCTTTACCGGTACTGGTGATTGTGGGATCGGAAGGTGCTGCGGATTCATATCCATTATCCGTGGTCACAAGTGTTGTTAGCTCAACCCACTCGGGATTTTCCGAATCACCGGATACGTTCCCTTCGATAGTAAATTCAAGACCCGGTGAAGACCCACCAGTGAAAGCAACCGTAATATCGTAGGTGACCAATAATCGCGTATACCCTTGGATCGGTATTATTCGTGTATAAAAATCATCGGTATCATCTTCAACGGATATACCCTGTTCTACCAGGGTATATCCGTAATCTTTATAAAGCGCCATTTAGGTCACCTCGATATACTCGATAATAATATCGAACTCAGCTTCATCAAGACCGGACGCATCACCAGCGGTAACAGTAACCATTTTCTCACCCGAAGCAATATCCGGTTCAGGTACCAAAGTACCGGCTCCATCCTCGTCTACGTATAGCAACGCACCGAGTGTTTGGCCGTCATTATCCAATGTACCTTTAACCAACCCGGTTGCCCCCACGCTTACCGCAGCTAAGAACCCGTCGGCATCACCATCATCGGTCGATAGGGTACCAATATCTACTGTCTTGGTTGATTGGGTTTCTTCTTCGGTCCCAACGTTTAAGAATACATTGGTTACGATTGCACCCTCAGGCAGGGTAAAACCAGTCTCGACTTCATCATCATCACTAAAATCGGACGGGGACATACTGATCGTGGCAAGTCGTTTCGCGTTTACTTCGGCAGGGTCTAAATCAAGCTGGACACCTTTATGATAGAGATTACCGGAATCATCAACGACTGTGGTCTCGTTCCCTTCGGTCCCGATCCCAAATCCGTTTGCCGAAAGTGCTTTATTAATATGCATACCATATTCGTTATCCATCTTTTTGCCTCCTCAAAATAGGCGGGACAGCCGGAGGACAGCTACCCTAACGGGTATCCCGCCTAATTAACTATCCGTTACGCGTTCGGGTTGCACCCATAAATCCAGAACCAGTCACTCCAACCAGCATCGTAACGCATATACGCACGGAACTTGGAGACGAACGTATCGAAATCTTCCTCCATACTGAATTCGAGCGGCGTACGATCGAACCAGTTAAGGAACATTTGACGATACTGGTCATCCATAACGAACCATGCATCATCGTCTTCTAGATACGGGTTGGTAATCAACCGATAGCGACCTTGGTGAATATTGGGATTTTCATCGGATTGCTGAATCTGATGTTCAGCTGCGATCAATTTCCAGCCCAGCTCATGGTTATTAACCGAAACCATAAGTGTTGTCGGGATAACCGGGAATATTTCACCACGGTCATCTTTTGTTTGTCGCATCCGGTTAACAACTGTCATAAGGTTCTCGTGGTTCAATTCCAATGTATCCATATTACTACGCGCCGTCGGTCCACCTGGCGTCATCGTCGGATGGTCAGTCGCACATAGGGCTTTTCCATCCGGTCCGGGATAATCACTATCGAACGCATTATTAAAGATCGCCGTCCCATGCTTCTCCCGGGTACGTTGCGCGGATATCGCAAGCCCTTGCGGACGTTTATTGATAATACTGTACATATCATCGTCGTATAGGATCCGTTCGATTTGGAACCCATTGGTATATTCAGGGAATTTATAAATTGCAGAATACTGCTCGTACATACGCTGATAATTAACAGTACCCGAAAATTCCTCAAAATCACCAAAGGAACCGATCGATTGATCTTCTTCTTGGTGTTTATCGGTTGATAGTACGTTGAATAGCTTCGGGATCAAAGATGGATATTCGTTATATTTATCGATAAATATTTCGCGTAATCCTGGATACAATAGGGATCCAAAATGTTCTAGACGTGCTGTAGCCATTCTTCGTCACCTCCACAGGTATTTAAATTAAGCACTCAAGTCTCGATCAGTATTGAGATAACAGG
This sequence comes from Spirochaetaceae bacterium, assembly GCA_003554375.1. Classification (GTDB taxonomy): domain Bacteria; phylum Spirochaetota; class Spirochaetia; order DSM-27196; family SKKC01; genus PWGF01. The sequence goes on along the minus strand of PWGF01000109.1, from coordinate 1,612 downwards.
AGTTGAAAACAACCCATGCCACTTCTTCGTCTTCGTCGATATCTATAACGGACAGAGGTCCGTCAACGGAGCTGGTATCCGTCTCTCCGTCGAGGCCGTCCCCGGTATCGTTAATATTACACGTGGCACCAATCTGAACATCGGTGTGCAATGTTGTCAGAGCGGTACCATCTTTATCGGTAATCGGTACTTTATAAACCATACCCGGTGTGATCCATGCCACACGGGCAAATACCTGGGCATCACTACCATCGTCTGCCGCACCATCCACATCGTTCAGACAAATAGCAGCAGCATCTTTATCGGTATCTTGTGCTAACGTTAGTCGGAAGTTACCTGCACCGACACGGTTCAATCGATACGCTGCACCAGAAACCGCATCTTCGGACTCCGTTAACGGCAATTTATAATTCGATAGCGGTGGTGCTACCGGAGGTTTACCACTGATCAAGTTTCGAACAGATTCAAAAGCCATTTATCGTCACCTCAACTTTCATCAATCTGACCCAACTCTTTGAGCTGGTTATAGTATTGGGTGGGAGATAATCCCATCTTCTGTGCCACACGTTTCTGACTAGCAGTTAATGATTCACTTGGGGTTGGTGTCGATTTACCGGGTGAACCCGATCCGGTATCCACAGCACGGTTACGTTTCGTCTGCTGTTGTTTTTTAGTCTGGTTCTTATAATGGTTCTTTAGATGTGGACGTAATACGACAGCAGACGCGTCCGTTAACGAGAGTCCGTAATCTTCGGCATATTCTTCGATATCCATCCGATTCTCTTCGAACAAATTACCGAATTCATCACGTGCCTCTTGTTCTTGTTTCTGTCGAACGTTACGTTCACGTTCCGTTTCGAGCGTTTCCCGTAATTCTCGCACTTCCCGAAGCACTTCGTTATCACTCATCGAGGAAGGAGCCGGGACACCTTGTTGCTGACCGGGTTTCTGTTGTGATTGTTGCTGCCGTAACCGGTCCAAGATAGTCCGCGGTGGAGCACCTGCACGTTCAGATACCGCCCGACCTGCTTGATAATAGTTAGCAATTTCGTTCTCGTCGGAAGTACCGAACATTTTCTCCATTTTTTTCTTCCTCTCCCTCTCAAGTTTACGTTCCTGACGTTCTAATCGACGACGTAACTGAGCATCGTACTGCGACTGTGTTAATGGATTACCGTCCGAATCCGTGACCATGGGATCGGTATCCTGTTCCGGTTCCGGTTCGGGGTCGCTGAACGTTTCTTCCTGAACCGGTTCCGATGTTTTATCGGGTTCCGATGTTGTTTCTTCGGTTACTTCGGCTTCGTTGACGTCGACAGGACCTTCGTCTTCGATTCGATGTTCTCGGTTCTGAAACTCCATTTACCTATACCGCCTTCCGTTTTAGGGCCGTCGCCCGTAAATTCCGTTTATAGCCCGTCGGCTCTGGTGTTGCCGTTTTAAGCCCGTCGGCTACCACTGTATGGGTTCTGCTATTTTCGCTTGGATCGAGATTCCGGTACCTTATTCATCAATTCCTCGTTGGTCCATTTCTTGGACCCTTCTTGTTTCATAAACTCTTCAATACTTTGCGGGTTAGCAGACGGTTTCTGTTCACCCATATCACGTACTG
>PWGF01000532.1 GCA_003554375.1 Spirochaetaceae bacterium | reverse complement strand
CGGTACAAGCAGTGTACCGGGCTTTCAGTCAGCCGGATGGCACTCCTGACGCAGTCCATCGCGGTGTTTCCACCGCCAACCACAACGGTTTCACCGGGGTTATCTCCCTGCCATCCGCCGGCGGCAAGCTCCTGCAGCCACTCGATACCGCCTCGCGCAAGTTCCTCCCCTTCGGTACGCATACCGCTCGAACGCCATGAGCCGACGGCAACGATCACGGCCGAATAGCGCTCCTTGAGCTCCGCCATCTGCACGTCCCGACCGAGCTCATGGTTGCACAGGATTCGGATTCCGCCCATGCGCTTGAAGTGGGCCAGCTCACGGTCCAGCACCTCTTTCGGCAGGCGATACTCGGGGATGCCGTAGCGGAGCATCCCTCCCGCTTCCGGTAGCCGTTCATAGATGTCTACGCTCATCCCTGCGTCGCGCCGCAGAAAGTAGGCGGTCGCGAGTCCCGCCGGCCCAGCACCGACAATCGCCACCCGCTCACCGGACAGCGGCGGGAGCTCTTCCATGTAGTCGTCGTAGTGGAGATCGGCGGCGAAGCGCTTGAAGTCGTTTATGGCGACCGCCTCACGGTCCAGAACGTGACGCCGGCAGTCCTTCTCGCAGAACCGGGGACAGACCCGTCCGATCGAAAGTGGAAGCGGAATTCGCTCTTTGATAATCTCGAGCGCTTTGCGGTGCTCTCCGTGTCGCCCGGCCCGCACATAGCCTTCCACATCGGCGCCTGCCGGACATGCGAGCGTACACGGCCCTTCGCAGTCCCCGGTGTGCTCTGAGAGGAGAAGCTCCAGTGCGGTGCGTCGCATCTCGAGGACCGCCGGGCTTGATGATTCGATCTCCATGCCGTCCATCACTGAGGCGGAACACGACGGCATCCACTTGCCGCTCTTGGCGTCCCGTACGATACATACGAAGCAGGAGGTCGTTCGGCTGACGCGCTCGCTGTGGCACATGGTCGGGATCTCGATGCCGTTTTCCGCGGCGATGTCCAGGATCGTCCGGTCCGGCGGTGCTGATACGGGTTTCCCGTCTATGGTGAAGGTGACTTGGTTGTTCTTAGCTTGCGACACGGACAGCTCCTCCTTTCGCGACGCGGCTGATGGCGTTTTGCCGGCAGACTTCAATGCAGCTGTTGCAGCGCGTGCACACTGCGTTGTCCACGACGAAGTCCTCGCTGATGCAGTTCACGGGGCACGCTTTGATGCAGAGCTTGCAGCCGTTGCACTGATCGGGATCGATGAATATATCCACAAGCGCCTTACACTCGAGCGCGGGGCAGAAACCTTCCTCTACGTGGCTCTGGTACTCATCGTTGAAGTAGCGGAGAGTCGAGAGGACCGGGTTGGGGGCTGTCTGGCCCAAGCCGCACAGCGACCCTTGCTTGATCTTGGTTCCCAAGTCCCCGAGACGCTCGATGTCGGCGGCACTCCCTTCCCCGCCGGTGATCCGCTCGAGCGTCTCCAGCATGCGCTTCGTTCCTACCCGGCAGAACGTGCACTTGCCGCAGCTCTCTCTCGTGGTGAACTCCAGGAAGTACCGGGCAGTCTCCACCATGCATCGATTCGTGCCGATGACGATCAGACCGCCGGAGCCCATGATCGCCCCGAGCGAGCTGAGGGAGTCATAGTCGATCGGCGTGTCGAAATGCTCCGCAGGGATGCAGCCTCCGCTCGGTCCGCCGATCTGCACGGCCTTGACGCCCCCGCGCTCGGCGCCGCCGATGTCGAAGACCACTTCGCCGATTGACAGCCCCATCGGCACCTCGACGAGGCCCGAGTATTGGAGGTCACCCGCGAGCGCGAAGAGCTTGGTGCCGGTGCTGTTCTCCGTGCCGGTCTTGGTGAACGCCGAGGCTCCGTAGCGTACGATTTGCGGTATATTCGCGAACGTTTCCACGTTGTTGATCGCGGTCGGAGCGCCATGGAAACCGTAATCCGTCGGATATGGCGGGCGGTACCGCGGGGTTCCCCGGCGTCCTTCGAGCGAGTGGATGAGCCCGGTCTCTTCGCCGCACACAAAAGCTCCGGCGCCTTCCTTGACGCGGATATCTACTGCGTGGCCGTCGATCACGTTGAGCTCCGCGGCCCGGATCTGTTCGATCGCGGTGTTGAGGTTCTTGACTGCGCGGGGGTATTCGGCGCGACAGTAGATGAACAGCCGGCGGGCCCCGGTCGCCTTGGCCCCAATGAGCATTCCCTCTAAGACGAGGTGCGGGAGTGACTCCATGAGGGTACGGTCCATAAAGGCACCCGGGTCACCTTCGTCGGCGTTGCAGATGAGGACCTTGTTGTCCGACTCCTTGCCTGCGAGAAAACGCCATTTCAATCCGGTCGGGAAGCCGCCGCCGCCGCGGCCTCGCAGCCGTGACTCTTTCACTTCCTCGACCAGCTTCTCGGGAGCCATCTCGTGCGCGGCGGCCAGCGCCTCGTATCCCCCATGCCCCCGGTATTCCTCAAGCGACGTGGGCTCGATCCGTCCGGCGAGTGCCATGATGGACGTTCTTTCCTTCTGCGCTCGCGCCTCGTTCGGCCGGAATCGTCCCTGCTCTTCCAGATTCAGAATTCGCCGGAGTTGATCCTGTTTGGGCTCTACTTTCTCGTAGAAATACCTCCCCGAGTCGGTCTCGACTTCCACCAGCGGTTCGGCGTAGCAGTGGCCGATACATCCCACCTCGACGATGGGGACGTCAGATAGTGTTCCGTGCTGTTCGGCCGTTTTCCGGAGGAGTTGCAACACCTCTCCGGCGCCGGCCGCAATGCCGCAGCTTGCTGTTCCTACTTTGATCCGTGTAACCATCACTCCGCAGCTCCCGTGTTCTCGGCCGTGCTCTTCGATTGAGTCTGATTCGACCGACCGTTCGAATCTTCCGCTTTCTTGTACTCACGAATCGTCTTCAGCAGCTTCTTCCGGTCGAGCTTGCCGTAGACTTTGCCGTTGATGCTGATGACCGGCGCTAAGCTGCAGCATCCGAGGCAGGCCACGCTCTCCATCGAGAAAAGTCCGTTTTCATCGGTCTCTCCGTCGCGAATGCCGAGCGCGTCGGCGAGCCAGGTGAGGATCAGCGGAGCGCCGATAATGTGGCAAGCCGTCCCGTCGCACACCATGATGTGGTACTTCCCCGGAGGAATTCGTTTGAACTGCGTATAGAAGCTCACCACGCCTTCTACCTCGACCGGCGGAACGTCGAACTCCGTAGCAATCCGTTCGATTGCCTCGTCCGAGATGTATCCTTCCGTTTCTTGCTCCTTCTGCAAGGTCTTGATCAGATCGGAGCGCTCAACCGCGGCAGTCTGTTCCATTCGATGTTGCCCCTCCAGTCACGGGTGTTGTGTCTATGGCGGCCGTCGTATCCCCCGACACCTGGCGCTAGAGCCGGCCGACGTGTGGTGCGGCTGCCAATTGTCGCGTCATGTCTATCTACTCACAGGCCTCGGCTATACACGTCGTTCTCTATATCCATGTTTTCGTGACGCTTCCCAAACGATACGGGAAGTGAGCTTACAACGCAAGGGTTGCAGTGAGATTGCCGTGAATATGTAGACATATGTGTAGCTCCTATCAGGCGCCTTTGGAGCCTTCCCTTGCCCGGTGGGGACAATGTCGGTAGGCTATTCCGTATGAGCCGGAATGCGCCGCTCGTAGGTATTATCATGGGAAGTGACTCCGACCTCGCCGTTATGCGGCGGGCTTCGGAAGTGCTGACGGAGGTTGGAGTCTCCTCGGAGACGACTATTGTAAGCGCCCACCGGACGCCGCTCCGTATGGTGGAATACGCGCAGCAGGCGGCCGGGCGGGGGCTCAAGGTTATCGTTGCCGGAGCCGGTGGCGCTGCGCATCTGCCCGGGATGGTGGCATCGCTCACGTCGTTACCGGTGGTAGGGGTGCCCGTGAGCGGTCGGAAGCTGGACGGGCTGGACTCACTTCTCAGCATCGTGCAGATGCCGCGTGGAGTTCCGGTTGCCACGGTGGCGGTCAACAACGCGGAGAACGGAGGGCTCCTTGCCGCCAGAATCATTGGACTGTCGGACCAAGCCGTTGCGGAGCGCATTCGCGCTCGCGCAGAAAAATCGGCAAACGACGTGCTCGAGCGTGCCCGGCGTCTCGAAGCCGTCGGGCCGGCCGAGTACGGCGAGTAACGCGGGGTAGCTATGCCCTTGAACTGTGGAATTGTGGGGCTTCCGAATGTAGGTAAATCGACGATCTTTTCCGCTCTGACCAGCGCGCCGGCGGCGGCCGAGAACTATCCCTTCTGCACGATCGATCCGAACGTCGGCGTCGTCGATGTTCCGGACGATCGGCCGTACCGCATCGCGGAGATCATCCCCACGCAGACAGTAGTCCCTGCGACCGTGGAGTTCGTCGACATCGCCGGTCTAGTCGCCGGTGCATCGCGCGGCGAGGGGTTGGGAAATCGCTTCCTTGGCCATATCCGCGAGACGGGGGTGATCGTGCATGTCGTCCGCTGCTTCGAGGACCCGGACGTTGCGCACGTGGCGCCGGAGACCGACCCGGTCCGGGACATGGAAACCGTGGAAACGGAGTTGGCACTGGCGGACCTGGAGACGGTCGACCGTCGGCTGGAACGCGTTCGGAAGGAGCGGAATGCAAGCGACCGTGAGACCGCCAAGCGCGCCGCTCAACAGCTCCCGGTCCTGGAGAAAGTGCGCGCAGAGTTGGAGTCGGGGCGTCCCGCGCGGGCAGCGGGGTTGATTTCGGAGGAGCAAGAGGCCATGGCCGACCTCCACCTGATCACGATGAAGCCTCAGCTTCTCGCGTGCAACGTGGACGAGAACGGCGTTCAGGCGGATAACGAGTATGTCGGAGCGGTGAAGCGCCATGCCGCGGACCGTAACGACGGGGTGGTGATGCTCTGCGGACGCCTAGAGGCGGAGATCGCTACGTTGGAGTCCGAGGAGGAGCGTCGAGCCTTCCGAGAGGCGGCAGGTCTCGAAGAAAGCGGTTTGGCGCGCCTGATTCATGCGAGTTACGAGCTTCTCGGGCTTCGGACGTTCTTCACCACTGGGCCAAAGGAGGTGCGGGCCCGAACGTTTCGGGTGGGGCAAACCGCCCATGAGGTGGCAGGCACCATCCACACGGACTTCCAGCGCGGCTTCATACGCGCCGAGACATACCACTGCGAGGATCTCTTCGCTTTCGGAAGCGAGCGCAAGCTTCGGGAAGCGGGGAAGCTACGACAGGAGGGGAAGGAGTACCGTGTCCAGGACGGGGATGTTCTCAACATCAAGTTCAATGTGTGACCCGGGCGGAGACGGGCCGGCCGCATCGCCGGAGCGTTTGCAGGCCGTTGTAAGTGGCGTGCCAGGTGTATTGCCTATTCGGAGGACTCGATGAAGCCCTTTATTCTGCCGGAGCATTTTCTCTTAGGCACAGCCACCGCCGCCACGCAGATCGAGGGAGGGGATACCAACAACAACTGGTACCGCTGGGCCCAACAAGGACGGGTCAAGGACGGAAGCTCCCCATATACGGCATGCGACCACCTCAACCACATGGAGGAGGATATCGAACTGATGCGGCAGATGGGCAACCACACCTACCGTATGGGACTAGAGTGGAGCCGCATCGAGCCTGAACGGGGACGCTTCGACGGCGGAGGACTCGAGCTGTACCGCGACCTGATCCAACGAGTGCGGGATGCCGGCATCCGTCCCCTGGTGACGTTGTGGCACTTCTCCCATCCGCTTTGGTTCGAGGATGCCGGGGGCTGGCGGCGGCGAGCAGCCGTCGATGACTTCCTCCGGTACGCGGAGTATGCGGTGCGAGGGCTCTGCGATCTCGTGGACGACTGGATAACGATCAACGAACCCGGAGTCTACCTTGTCTTTAGCCACGTTTTCGGGGAGTGGCCGCCGGGCCGGAAAAGCGTGCTTGAGTACTTCCGTGCCGCACGTAACTTGATTCGGGCGCACCGGCGGGCCTATGCACTCATCCATCGAGTTGCGGGCGAGCGGCGTACATCCGGGTTGCGGGAAGAAACCGGCGCTCAGGGAAATCACGCCACGCCCCGTCACGTCACGCCGCCGGATGACCGGCCCCGGGGCGTTAGGCTGCGTCATGCCACGCCCCCGGCCGCCGGGGGCCGGGATGCCGGGCTTCCGGATACCACGCTCCCGGCTGCCGGGCGCCGGGCTGACGGACTCCCGGATGACGGGCCCTCGGCTGCCGGGCCGAAGGTTGGTGTTGCGCATCACATTCGCATATTCGATCCGGCTTCTCGAAGGGTAACGGATCGCGCACTGGCACGGTTCTACACCTGGGCGATGCAGCGGCTGTTTCTCGAGCGGATGGCGGGTGGGCGCCGCCGCAAGAGTGCTCGCGGCGCCGACGGCCGCCCTCGCGGCGGCAAACGGTGGGCGGATTTCCTGGGCCTGAACTACTACTCGCGGGAGATGATCCGCGTCGTCCCCGATCCTGCCCGCGGTTTCGGTCTCCGGCAGCCTGCAGCCGGTGCGCCCGTCAACGAGCTCGGCTGGGAGATCTATCCCTACGGTCTGTACCGCGCCATTCGTCAGGTGTGGAGCCGGTACCGGCTCCCCGTCTGGATAACAGAGAACGGCATCTGCGATAGCACGGACCGACAGCGTCCGCGATTCATTCTGGAGCACCTGGCGGAGGTGCGCCGCCTCATCGATGAGGGCATTCCCGTACAGCGATACTACCATTGGACACTGACGGACAACTTTGAGTGGATCGAGGGCACGAGCGCGCGCTTCGGGCTTATCGCCGTCGACTTCTCGACCCAGCAACGGGCTCTCCGCGAAAGCGCCCGCCTGTATGGGGAGATCTGTTTGCGGCGAGCGGTGACCGCGGAGATGATCGAGCGGCATCCGGAGCCTCTGCGCTGAACGGCCGTGAGGCCGACGTTGGAGGCCGTGCTCTTTCGGGTCGGGCGGTGTCGGAGGCCCCTTGTTGCGATCCTCTGCCTCGTCCCATAGCTTCGGCGAACCGTAGTCCGAACTGGGTCCAGACCACCACGAAGAGCGCTGCGATCAGCGGACCAAGCAGAAACCCGATGATCCCGAGCCAAGAGATGCCGCCTATCGTCGCAAGAAGCACGACGGCCGGATGAAGCCCACTGCGTTCGCCAAGGAAGTAGGGGCGAAGAACGTTCTGCGTGAAAGTCAGCCACGCCACCGAGAGGGCTATGAACAAGAGCCCCTGGAGCACGTTTCCGGTGAGGGCCAGGACGATGCCCGCGGGCACCAACACCGCGCTTCCACCGACCAGGGGGATAATAGAGAGGATCAGAATCACCACTCCCCACAGAAACGGGCTTGGAAGCCCGAACACGAAAAACATCACGACGCCGAACGCCGCCTCGACAAACCCGATGACGAAGGTGCTCACCAGAGTCGCGCCGATTGTCCGGACTCCCTCCGAGGTAATCCGGTCGAACTCCGCCTCAGATACCGGCAGAACGTTTCGGACGCGGGCGAGAAGTCGCTCGCCATCCATCAGGAGGAAGAACATGAGGATCAACGTAATCACGGTATTGAGGGCAACCTGTCCGATGTTGACGAAGCTTCGCTGTGCCAGATCGATCAGTAGATCGCCGGAGGCGGAAACGAGATTCCGGAGGAGCTCGCCGAGCTGGATAACCTCCAAGTTTAGGTCAGCGAAAGCCTCGCCGACGATCGGAAGCTCTTCCAACCATGCGAAGACTTCGACGTTCCGAACAGCGCTGTAGAACTCGGGCCAATTGGCGCTCAAGTAAGCATAGCCGCCTACGGCTTCAGCGTAGACGGCTATGCTTATTCCCACCAGCGGCACCGCCACCACAATGAGCGCCAGAACAACGGTGAGCAGAGCGGGAAACGCATTCGGACCCGGCACTCGCGCCCGGATCGCCCGGTAGGGGCGCCAGAACATCCGTGCCAGCACCGCGCCCAAAAAAACCGCGAGGACAAACGGCTGCAACACTCTGAGAAATGCAACCGTGACTGCGACCACGACCAGAATGAACCCGATGTCGAGGAGGTTGAACCGGTGGCTCAGTTGCACTTCAAGCTCTCCTGTGCATACAAGCGTTACCTGTTGCCCGGAGAAAGGCGGGCCTCCGGCGGAGGCCCCTCACGACGCCCCGCGGGAATGCGGTATCCTTGTAGTAGCTCACGTACTCACCTCTCTTCGTCGGCCCCCGGTTACCGGCCCGGCGTTACCGCCCCCGCGGTTACCGGCCCCCGGTTACCAGCCCCCCGATTACCGGCCCCCCGATTACCGGCCCGGCGTTACCGCCCCCGCGGTTACCGGCCCCGCGTCACCGCCGCGACTTCGGGTCGCCGCCCCCGCGGTTACCGCCCCCCTCGGCGCCGTCGGCTTCGCCGACCCCGGGCTCGTACGTCGGTTTCCCGCTGTTCGAACGACTGTTCGCATATCCAAGGCCCGCTGTATCCGTCAAGGGCTCGGGGGCGCCATACAGGAACCCTTGCGCCATGGCGCATCCATTTTCCCTAAGATAGGCTTCTTGCGTAGGCGTTTCTACGCCTTCGGCCACCACCGCAACCTTGAAGCCGTTTGCCATTCCGATGATGCTGAGGATGAGCCCGCTGGGATCGCCTCTCTCATCCAGATCCTGGATGAAGCTGGCATCCACTTTGAGTCGATCGATCGGGAACTGCCTGAGATAGCCGAGCGAGCTATAACCGGTACCGAAGTCATCGATCGCCAACCCCACGCCAAGCCCTTTCAGCGCGCGAAGTATCTCGACGGCGTTGTGGACATCGCGCATTATGGTGCTCTCGGTGATCTCGAGTTCCAATAGCCCGGGCGGCAGGCCGGTGCCGCGCAGAGTGTGCTCCACTTCCTCAACGAATGAGGATCGTTCGAGCTGGACCGCGCTAACGTTCACGGCTATTCGCCTGCCGTCGGCGGAGCCGAGTCGAGCGCGCTCTGCGCACGCCGTGTGGAGCACCCACGTTCCAATCGAGTGGATCACGCCGCTCTGTTCCGCAACCGGGATGAATACGGCGGGGGAGATCGGCCCCAACTGTCGGGGGTTCCACCGAAGAAGCGCTTCGTGCCCTGCAACGCGCCGGTCCGAGAGGTGCACCTGAGGCTGATAGAGGAGTGATAGCTCCTCTCGCTCCACTGCAAAGCGGAGCTCGTTCTCCATGGTGATTCGCTCGATGAAGCGTCGGCGAATCTCATCGCTGTAGGTCCATAGCCGCACGTTTCGCTCTACTGCCTCCTGGAGGCCATTCTCAGCTGCCTGGATGAGGGCGTCGGGGTCGGTTCCGTGCTCCGGATGGAGTGCAATGCCCGCCTGCGCGGTAGCTCTAAAAGTCGTTCCGCCGGCATCCAGCGGCTGTGAGAGCTCGTCGAGAATTCGCGATACTTGGTCCGAGGCCTCCTCTCCGCTCCTGACCGACGGGAGAAGCACGAGGAATTCGTCGCTGCCGAAGTGACAACAGGCGGATGATCGCGGCACGGTGCTGCGGAGGCGGTCGGCGATTGCGCGGAGCACGTTGTCGCCGGTGATGTGTCCGTAGTGTCGGTTGATGCGTTTGAAGCGAGCAAGATTGATGAAGGCCACAGCAAAGGGCTCCGCTCGGTTGGCGACGTGGTTCTCCAACGTTCGGCGAAACGCCTCACGGTTCGGAAGTTCCGTAGTGGAATCGTGGTAGGCCAAGAATTGAGCCCGCTCTTGGGCGCGGCGCTGCTCCGTCACGTCCAGGAAGGTGACAACGAAGCCGTCGTGGCGACCGCCTCCGTCGGCCGTCGGGGAAACGGTAACGAGCAAAGCGATGGGACCGTTGGTCGCGGTCTTGCCCCAGAACTCTAGTCGCATTCCCCCTTCGTGGTACGCCCGTGCCCACATGTCCTCCGGCGGATATGATCCATCCAGCCCTCGAAAGTACAACCGGGCGTCGTTTCCGGCCACCTCCTCGTAAGAGTACCCTATAAGCACCGTGAAAGCCTGGTTGGCAAAGCGGATGCGCCCGGACGGGTCGGTGATTATGAGCCCTTCGCGAGAGTGCTCGAAGACCATAGCGGCGAGCGACATCACATCTTGCGCGGCCTTCCAGTCACGCTTATCTATCGAGATCACCGCAATCCCGGGCTCGTCGGGGTCGTGGACGTAGTGGAATTGGATTTCGGCCGGATAGCGCACGCCCTCCTTGGAGCACTCGGCAGCGTCCAGTACCTCGAAGCTCGATTCCCGTCGTGCTACCCGGTTGATAGCTTCCTGTACCCGGGAAGCGAGCTCGTCCGGCACGAGCGTGTGGAATGGGCGCCCCTGGAGCTCGCCCATACTGTAGCCGGTACGTCTCCTGGCTGAGCGATTGGCCGTAAGGATCAGATGCGTCGCGGGCTCTAGGAACATGACGGCTTGGGGTGAGCGTGCAACCACCTGCCCCAGACGCCGATGCATCTTGCGGAGGCGTCGCTCTCGATGAACCGGCCGGAGCGTGATGGTGACCGTCCGACCGGGCAGGCTTCCGCCCGCTTCCCCCTGTGGCAAGCCGGGGTTGTGCTCGCGCCACTCGGGCTCCCGTGGTGCAGCCTCGGCCGGCCTGGCCTCCGGGCTGTTGGCCGTCGATCCGCCGGCCCTCCCCCGTGCAGCCTCGGCCGGTTCGGGCTCCGGGCCGGTCTCCGGCCCGTCGGGTGTCAATTCACCGGCCGGCCCCCGTGCGGTCTCCTGCTGCCTGGCCTCCAGCCCGTCGTCGGACGGTTGGGACTCCTCAGCTTCACGAGCCGAAGCCGGCGACCGCCCCGGGTCCAGCCAGAGATCCGCCAGGAGGGCGCGGCCGTCGCGATCCTCGATATGTATGCGCGCTGAATGAACGCGCCTAGAGGTGGTCAGATACTCGATCTGTTCGCGAAGCTCTTGAGCTGCGCCGGGCGGCACAAGCTGGTCCAGGGAGCGAACGGAGTCTGAGAAGCGGAGTCGGAGTAGCGAGCACAGCCCGCTGCTTACGTGGAGCACGTTCCCTACCGAGTCAACTATACATACGCCGATCGGCTCCTTCAGTTGCATCTCCTTCCCAACAGTAGTACGTTTTCGATGTCTCGGCTACATGTCGTCGGCCGGATTTCGGATTACAAGGGTACCTGCATGATAGAATTCGAGCTTCCGCTTCCCGGTCGATCGGAGCTCAGGAGGAGATACTACGCATCCGCGGACACGTATGGACGCGCGCTTCTGCAGGTGCAGAAGCGGCTGCGTTCGTGGCTCGGAGACGGGCCGACGCTCAAGTACCGTGTCAAGTCGTTCGAAAGTGTGTACCAGAAGCTCAGACGTAGGATCGCGGACGGCGAGGTCCAAAGAGATTCGGTTTCCATAACGGATCTCTTGGGGATCCGCGTGGTTTGTCCGTTCCTGGAGGACATTCAGGAAGCGGAACGGATACTGAGCGAGCGGGCTCAGGTAGTCGAAAAGGAACGGAAGGGCGCACGGTACAGCTTTCAAGAGTTCGGGTACGATTCGGTTCACTATCTGATTCGGATCCCGGAGGAAGTGCGACGACCACTAAACTTGCCGGAGAGCAGTCTGGTGGAAGTCCAGTTGCGCACGATTCTTCAGGATGCATGGGCGGAGGTGGAGCACGAGCTCATCTACAAAACGGACTTTACCCCGTTCGACGAGCCTTTGCGCAGAAAGCTGGCCGCCCTGAACGCGAACCTCTCCCTTGCGGACATGGTTTTTCAGGAGATTCGGGATTACCAGAAACAGCTTCGAAAACAACTGGCAAAGCGGCGGGAGAGTTTTTGGCGGACGTTGGAGGAAGCGAACGCCTCGGATGACGCCGCGGCACTCACCGCCCTTACGGATGACTCCGAAGCCGGGTTCACCGGGAGGATGAGCCGCAAAGGAGCATTCTGGAGTGACGACGTGCCCTCCGAGATTGCCGGATCGCTTATTCCGGGCGGAGACAACGTAGATAACCTCCTGCTTCGCGCACTCTCCGCGCACAATGAGGAGCGGTTGGATGACGCGGTAGCGCTGTACGACCGGATCCTGGAGCAAGAAGCACGCTCTGAAATCCGGACGATAATCCTGGTGCATCGGGGGATGGCTCGATTCGTGCAACGAAGATACGGCGATGCACAGGCCGACTTCTCTCTGGCTCTCAAATTGGATGGGACGAATGCCAAGGCGCTGTACTATCGTGCCTTGACCAAACAGGTTGCAGGTGAGCTCCACGGGGCAGTGGACGACTTCGGCGCATGTCTCAAGCAGGATCCGCTCCAGATCGAGCCTCTGCTGCGCCGTGCCGAGGTTATGCTCGACCTCGGTCGGTGGAAAGACGCGGATGCGGACTGCCGAGCCGCACTCGAAATCGATCCGGACTCTCCGGAGGCTCAGCGTCTACTGAGGAGAGTCGATCCGGGCGGCGCCTGCGGGCGTGAAGGGGTGAGCGAGGAGCACGGGGGCGGCGGACACGGGGGATGACGAGTCCCGTGGGGCTTAAAGGTGCCTGCCCTTTCGGTTCTGCGGGCGGTAGAGGCACGCTCCGGTGGCTAGTCCGGGAAGAACTCCTGCGGCCTCCGCTCAGGAATCTGGTTGACGGATTCGCCGGATTCCTTGAACGAACGCGTAAGGAAGAGCCCACAGTAACAGTGGCCATAGTCCCGTTGATCCGGCTCGTTATAGACGCAAGGACAGCGGATGTCGGCGTCCTCTTCCGGATCACCCCATGAGTCCCGGCATGGGCACATGTAGAAGCCGTATCGGTTGTAGTTATCACGGAGCCCTTCGATTAAAAACTGGAGAAAGCGGGAGTCCGGGTTCAGCTCCCAGCCGTTGTGTCGGGCGACGGCATGTACAAACTGTTCCGCATCTTCGTAGCTCTTGGTCCGTCGTCGCGGCATAGTCACTCCTTGTGCCTGAATCGCGATCGCCACCAGTGTGAGCACGCTCGTCAGATGCCAATGATCTGGCGCCACTTGTTCTCGGAATAGCCGGAGAGCGCAGCTTCTTCCCCTACCAAGAGCACCGGAAAGACCGGCAGACTCTCGAACCGTGCTCTGAGCTGGTCTTTCGCCGCGCGTTTGAGCTCCGGATCGAGCCGATCGAGGTAGACGTAGGAGAACTCTATCCCCTCTTGTTCCAGCATCTCGATAGCCTTCCGGCAGAAGGCGCACGTGGACAAGGCATATACAGTGACCGGATTCTCAGTTCTGCGGCCGGTGATGTGTTCATATGGCAATTGATCTAAGACGTTGTCGTGCTTGTCGTCTTTTCTGTCTTTCAAATTCCGCATGGCACCCATAGTGTAGCGAAAACGGTCGTATATGAACAGCCGTACTCCGATAGCGGCCAGGGCAAACGCAGTTGGATCAGTACGGTTCGACGGCGGCGGCCGAAAGCCGCTGAAGCGAGTACTCACCCGGCTCACCACACCACCAAGGGCCTCGGCAAGCGCCCACGACCGCCCGCTCGCCGCCGCGCTTCCAGGCGGGTTGTCCAACTACGTTTACCCTGCGGTAGCGCCCGGCGGCAACCGGAGCGGGCACACGCGAAAAGCCGTTGCCGGGGCCGCTCGCAGCCGTTCGGCCCGCCCCCGCTACCGCGCCGTCTCAGAGCGATCTCATCTCGTCGATTCTCGCCTCGATCTCCGTCAGCCGCTCCTGGAGACTTTCGATGGATCGTTGTATCCGCTCGCGCTCGGCAAACAGCTGGTCCACCGGGTCCTGCTCCTGCTTCTTCTGCGGCACCGAGTACGCCGCCTTGACCATGTCCGGCGTCTTTCCTTGGAGAAGGTCCTGCTCGGCCGCCTTTCGGCGGTCCTCGTTCTTGATGCCCGCCACCGTCTTCATGTTGTGGTACCCCAGCTCCGGCCGTACGTCGTACTGGTTGATCCGTATCAAGGTATTGGCCACATGCCGGTCCAGCTTGAGGACGCGCTCGATGTAGTCTTCGAACCGCGCATGGTGCTCGCGGCAGAGCTCCTCGGCCCGCCGCAAGAGCGCTCCCAGCTCCTTCATGAGCTTCCCGTTCTCCGTAAGGAACTGCTCGCGGATCTTGCGCGTGAGCGATGCAAAGTCCGGATGGTGCTCGAACACGCTCTCGTAAACGCCCAGCTCCGTCGCGCGCTCCAGAAGCTCGTGGAATATGCTCCGGAACTCCGTCGTATGCGGGCGCCCCTTGGGAGGCACCGCCGACCGCGTAAAATGCACGTGGTGGGCGAACTCGTGAATCGCCGTGTACATCAGCTCGTTGTCGTTTGTGAAGTTCCGGTTGTGGAGCACGATCTCCTTCCGGTCCGGGTAGTAGAGCCCGTGCACCTTCTTGCTGGTCTTACCGGAAAACACAAGCGAGAAATCTTCAACCTCCGGTTCCAGCCGCAGCAGTCGCGATTTGACCTGTTCCTGATTCATCGAGCTCCTCGTAATCCTCCGAAGTAGTAGATGCGCACCCTGAGCGCGACGAAGTGGACGCCTTGGGGCCCGGAGCTCTCTCCGCCATGTTGCCGCCCCAACGCCCTCCGCAGCATACTGGAAAACCGCTTGAAGAACAATGTGCTCCACGTCTCGAAGTTGGGCGGGTGCATGGCGGCGTCAGGCAAAGCCGGCGTGAGGCGAGGACTGTTGGGGGAAGTATCCCCCACGCTCCAGCCCGCGTGCCCTGCGGGCACCGGGGCGTGCTTTTCGGGCTCCGCTCGCGCTCCGCCCGGCACGCCCCTCGCGGTCTTCCGCTTCCCCCACCGGAGGCGAAGCTCCGCCTGCCTGCTCACACAGAAGCGCACGCGGGGGCGGAACCGTGCAGCTCGCCGCCGGGTTGGCGAGAGGGTCGATCTCCCCCTCCTTGTTTGTGGCCAAGGTCGGGAGTTTCTCTCCTTGCCGCGGCTCGTCTCCAGAATCTTCCCGCCGGGCCCGGCGGGGACAGCGAGCTCGCCGTGCCCGATGCGGACACCGTGCTTGATGCTGAAGGTGCCGGTGAAACGGGGCATTCGGGCGAGCTCGAGGCGCTCGTAGCTGAGCTCGAACGGAAGGTGCCGCGACTACTCGAGCGGTACGATGTACCCCGAGCAGCCGTCGCCCCTGTTCGCGGCGGCGTGCCGGTATGGTCAGGCGGCTACGGCTATGCCGATCTCGCTACGCGAGATCCGGTCGATTCCGACACCGTCTTTGCGACAGGCTCCATCGCAAAGGCGATTACTGCGTGGACGGTTCCGCGGCTTGTGGACGAGCGGACGCTTGCACTCGATGATCCGGTTATTGCTCATTCGCCGGATCGTGCTCGGGAGCGGCGGTACCGTGGGACCATCACGGTCCGGCGGGCGCGGCCGGGTTCTACACCACTGCGTCGGATCTTGCGCGTCTCCTTGCCGTGCTCCCGGCAGCCGCGGTGACGATCTTGGGCTTGGTGCTGGTCGTGGCAAGCTACAATCGTTATCTCACATCTCGCCGGCAACCCGTGGACAGTGAAGCTTGACCCCGTTCGACGTGGGCGATAGGCTTCGCTACGGCGCTACGGCGCTACAGCGCTCGGGGCCCGGGGCCCGGATGGCCGCGTATCGGCTCGCACCGGCCGGAATGGGATCTGAGAACGGGTGGCGTGCAAGCTGCCGGCTGGGCCGAGGTCCAGACGTACGTGGTATAGGCACTGGTTTCTCATGGAGAAGACTGCACTCATAACAGGAGCAACTCAGGGAATAGGCCGGGCGCTTGCCGCGCAGTTCGCGGAAGCCGGATGGAACCTCGTGCTCGTAGCCCGGCGAGCGGACCGGCTGCAGGAGGTGGCCACAACGCTTTCGACGGGAGCCGGCTGCCGCGTCGATACGATTGCGTGTGACCTCACCGGTGACCGGGCCGTGGACACCGTCGCCGGTGAGCTCGATAATCTGGGAATCAGAATTGGCGCGCTCGTGAACAATGCCGGGGTAGGGGACACGGGCCCGTTCGCCCGGAGTAACCGGAATCGGAACCGGGCCATGATCCAGCTGAACGTAACCGTTCCCACGGAGCTTACGTGGCGGCTTCTGCCGCACCTGCAGGAAGCCGAGCGCGCCTACATCCTCAACGTTGCAAGCATTGCTGCGTTTCAACCGGGCCCCCTTATGGCCGTCTACTACGCAACCAAAGCGTACGCGCTCTCGTTGAGTGAAGCGTTGGCCGCGGAGCTCCGGGGGACGCGGATCAGTGTAACGGCGCTGTGCCCGGGGCCGGTGCGGACCGGTTTCCAGGTCGCTTCGAACATGGAAGGAGCAGCGCTCTTGAAGACCCCTCTTGTCGCCGACGTTCAGACAGTGGCGCGGTACGGGTTCCGGAAGATGCTCCGCGGCAAGCGCGTCGCGGTTCCCGGAGCTCGGGTGCGGGTCGCCGTGTTCCTCGGTAAGTTCGTCCCGCGCCGTCTCTTGGCCGGAATCGTGAAGCGCCTTCAGGAGCGGCGCAACCAGTCATGAGCTACCTGGTCAGCCTGCTGTTGCGGCGGTCGGCACGTACTGTGGTGACGCTGCTCCTTGCCGCAACGGCTGTTTTCGTCATGGTACGGGCCGTCCCCGGGGATGCCGCAGCCGTTGTGGCGGGGCTCGATGCGCCTCCGGAGCGCGTCGCGGAGATCCGCGCGCGGCTTGGGACGGACCGCCCGCTCTATGAGCAGTACGTCGGTTGGCTCGGAGGGCTTGTCGTCGGCGATTTCGGCGAGTCACTGGTAAGCGGACGCTCGGTCCGGGCCGAGCTCGCTTCCCGGTTGCCGATCACGATTACGCTGGCGATTGCTGCCTTTGTTGTGAGCCTGGCCATTGCGCTGCCGCTGGGGGTGGCATCCGGAGCGCGCCCCGGCGGGGTGGTAGATCGAATCGGGGGCGTTTATTCGCAACTGGGGATCGCCATTCCCTCGTTCTGGATGGGCATTCTCCTGTTGTTGGCGTTCTCGGTTCGGTTGAGGTGGTTCCCGTTGTTCGGAGCGGAGAGTGTCCGGCACTTCGTGCTTCCGGCGCTCGCGTTAGGAATAGCACGCTCGGCGGTTCTCACCCGGATCGTACGCGGCTCGGTGACCGCCGAGATGGCCAGGCCCTACGTTGCGGCGGCGCGTGCGCGTGGAGCCGGCGAGTTGCGGGTCGTCGTCGCTCATGCCCTTGGAAACTCGCTCTTACCGCTGATTACGGTGGCGGCGGTTCAGCTTGGATATCTCCTGGGAGGAGCGGTTATTGTCGAGCAGGTGTTCTCCATTCCGGGCGTGGGAAGGTACGTGCTGACCGCAATCTACCAGCGGGACTTGCCGGTGGTGCAGGCCGCCGCGATAGTGGGGGCGTTGTGTTTCTCGGTTGCGTCACTGGTGGCGGACGTGCTTGCCGGAATCACTAATCCGAAGCTGCGGGCCTCTGCGTGAGCGGGACGAAGGCCGTTATGACGAAGAAGCATACCACTGAGCGCTATTCAACCGACGACGAGCCGGTTCTCACCATCCGGAAGCTCGGAATCGAGATCGACGCGGGGAACGGTCCTATAACGCCGGTTCGGGATGTGAACTTGACGGTGGCAGCCGGTGAGATCCACGCCTTGGTCGGAGAGAGCGGCGCCGGAAAGAGCGTGACGGCGCGAAGCACTCTCCGATTAGGAATGCCTCCCGCCCGCATTCTCCGGGGTGGTCTCGCCGTGTCCGGTGTCGATGTCGGAAATGCCTCAGCGGACGAGCTCCGCGAGCTGCGCGGCGGTCGCGCGGGAATGGTCTTCCAGGAGCCTTCCGGTTCGTTGAATCCTGGGCGCCGCGCCGGTATCGCAGTCGTAGAGGCGATCCGGCTTCATACGGGGCTGTCACGGCGGCAGGCATGGGAGCGTGCCTTGGAGCTTGCGGCGGCGCTTGAGCTCCGCGACCCTGAGCGCTCCCTCCGCTCGTACCCGCACGAGCTGTCCGGGGGGATGCAGCAACGGGTGGCCATCGCTGCGGCGTTGGGCGGCGATCCGGCGCTGCTGGTCGCGGACGAGCCTACCACCGCGCTGGATGCCCGGGTGGCCGAGGGGCTTCTGGAGTTGCTGAGGCGACTGGCTCGGGAGCGAGGTCTTGCCGTGCTGCTCGTTACCCATGACCTGGCAGGGGTAGCGGCCTATGCAGACACGGTCTCGGTCATGTATGCCGGATGTGTGGTAGAGCAGGCGCCTGCGGCGCGGCTCTTCGAGGCTCCCTTGCATCCCTATACGCAGAACCTGCTTATGGCGCAACCGGTTCCTTCCCGACGTGGAGAAGCGCTGTGGTATACAAGCGGCCCTGCCCCCGAGCCCCATGAATCCGTCGGCGGCTGTCCGTACGCTGCCCGTTGCCCGATCGCGGAGGAGAGCTGCGCTCGTATTCGCCCGGTGTTTCTCGAGTATCGGGAACGGCAGCGGTGTGCTTGCACGCTCGTGCCCAAGTACGTTTCCGCCCTGTTGGGCGAGGAGTGGGGGCCGGCGCTGCCGCTCCCGGCTCGGGAGCACGTTCCACTGAACGGCGTTTCGCCGAACTGCGGTTCACCGGAGGGCCACGGTTCACCGGGGGGTGACGATGCTTGAAGTTCACGACCTGCACGTAACGTATCGCAACCGGCGAGTAGGGACGCTCTCCGCCGTCGACGGCGTCAGTTTCTCGGTAGAGCGCGGGCGGACGTTCGGTATCGTCGGCGAGAGCGGGTGCGGCAAGACGAGCATTGCGCGCGCGGTATGCGGCTTGATTAGGGCTGAAGGTCGAATTATCGTGGACGGTCATCCGCAACACAAAGAACGGTCGACCGCGGTTCAGATGGTGTTCCAGGACCCCGAAGCGTCTCTGAACCCTAGGATCCCAGTCGGGTGGAGCGTTGCGGAGGCGCTCAAGGCGCGCGGTGTACCCAAGCACGAGCGGCGAGCGGAGGTCGAGTATCTCTTCGATGCAGTCGGGCTCAACCCGGATGGACGGCATCGCTTGCCCGGAAGCTTCTCCGGTGGGCAGAAGCAGCGCATCTGTATTGCACGGGCGCTTGCCGCGCATCCTTCGGCGATCGTTTTTGACGAAGCGACCAGCAGCCTGGACGTCTCGATTCAGGCGCGGATTCTTGACCTGTTGACCGGCTTGCAGCGGATTCATAATGTAGCCTACGTGTTCATCTCGCATGATCTATCGTTGGTCGGCTACCTGGCGCACCATATGGCAATCATGCGAGCGGGAGAGTTCGTGGAGTCCGGAGAAACGGAAAGGGTCTTTGCGCACCCGCGCCATCCCTATACCCGCGAGCTTCTGTCGGCGGCGCCGACTTTGCCCGAACCGAGACCGGACGCGCTGTTTTCGAGGAGGAAATGATGGAGAAGAAGGCCGTACGGCGGGTACCTTGGGTATGCGCCGGGCTTACTGTCGTGCTCATGTTGGCTATCGGCGCCCGGGACGCCGTCGGATTCGGCGCCGCGGAGCGTGACGCACAGGAGCTTGTGGTTGCCATCTCCGGCAACCCGGATACCCTGGACCCTCACGCGACCTCCGGGACGCTCACGTTCCAGACCATCCGAAGCATTTACGATACGCTTATCGAGGTAAACGACGACGGCGAGTTCGAGCCCTCTCTTGCGCGCTCGTGGAGCGTGGACGGTGATGGGCTTGTTTGGGAGTTCGAGCTCCGCGAGGACGTCACCTTCCATCACGGGGAACCGTTGCGCGCAAGCGACGTAGTTGCCACGCTCCAGCGGGTGATGGATCCGGATGCAGCCTACCCCAAGGCAGACGAGTTCGGTCCGGTCGACGACGTGGTAGCCGCGGACGACTACGTAGTTGAGTTCCGCATGGATGAGCCTCACGCGCCTCTGCTTGCTGCGTTGGCCAGCGGGTGGGGGGCGGTTCTGCCCCGCGATCTGATTGCCGAGGGGCACGACTTCGGTGATGAACCGGTGGGCACCGGACCGTTCCGGTTCGAGGAGTGGGTTCGAGATAGTAGGATCTCTCTCCGACGCTATGAGGAGTACCGGCTCGAGGACGCTCCGCGTCTCGAAGCGCTCACCTTTCGGATCATCGAGGAGCCTTCCGTCCAGCTGGAGGGGCTCTTTGCCGGGAGTTTGGATGCTATCGACATGGTGTTGCCCCATGACTTAGATCGCGTCCGGGAGAATCCGGAGACCAAGCTCGATGAGACGCTCTCGAGCCTGGCCATGGTGTTGGCGATAAACACGTCTCGGGAGCCGTTTGGGGACGTGAGGGTCAGGCGGGCCCTTGACCATGCCATCGACAAGCAGGAGGTCTTGGATCTGGCTTACGGCGGCGGTCACACCGGCGTAACCTTTCACAACGTCGGGGACCGGTACCACCCGGATATACCCGAGCCTTACCCATACGATCCGGAAGAGGCACAGCGGCTGCTGGAGGAGGCCGGAGTCGATCTTCAACGTACGATCACCATTACGGTGCCGCAGAACTACGAAGCACACGTGCAGGCAGCTCAGCTCTATCAGGCCATGCTCGAAGAGGTTGGGCTCTCCGTGGACATTCGGCTGGTGGACTGGTCTACATGGCTCTCGGATGTTTATGGAGCGGCACAGTACGACCTGACCGTAATCGGCCATACGGGGAAGCTGGATCCCGATGCGCGCCTGGCAGGTTACGCCGACGGCAGCTTCTACACCCGGTGGGAAAACCAAGAGGTGACCCGGTTGACCCGGCAGGCGCGGCGTACCGTGGATGAGAGCGAGCGAATGGAGCTATACGAGCGTGCCTTTCGCATCATCGCGGAGGAGGTGCCTCAGGTCTTCACCGGGACCAACTACCGGTACATCGGCCTGCGGGAGAACGTGGAAGGATTCCGGATGGACGGAGTGCTGGACACGTACGACTTTCGACACACTCGGATAGAGTAGGCGGGGCCACCGAGCGAGCCGGCGACTGCGCCGTTCGACCACCGCACAAGCCGGCAACCGCGCCATTCGGCGCCGCGCAGGCCGGCAACTGCGTGGGCCGCCGCTGCACGACCCGGCTACGGCGCGGGCCGGCGATTGCGCACGTTACGGAGCAGCATGCGATATCGATTGCGACAGAGGATTGCCCAAATGAGGGAAAAGCGCCGTTCCCAAGGTGCGCGTGGTGCTCCCGGCGAAGGCTCGCGCAGTGCGCCGGCTTCTTCGGGTGTGGCGGAAGGTGCGCCTCGGCCCACCGCACGATTCGGCGGCTTGAGGGCGGCTTCCGGGCGGCCCGGACGCATCTCGGGGTATCGCCGGCGGTTGTGGATTGCAGTTGGCTTGCTTGTGCTTCTGGCGGGAGCCGGGCTTTTCGGCGATCAACTGGCACCGACGAGTCCCGTGGCACAGGATCGCGACGCGCGTTTCCTCCCGCCGGGGAGCCCCGGATTCTTCCTGGGATCCGATGAGTTCGGCCGTGATGTGTTCAGCCGCGTCATCCACGGCGTGCGCCCGGCACTGGTGGTCGGGCTCGGCGCGGTGGGCATAGCGGCGCTGGTCGGTGCCACTTTGGGCATCATTGCGGGCCTTTCTCCCCGAATCGTAGATAGTGGGCTGAGCGTCGTGTTTGATGCGCTTCTGTCGGTCCCGACCGTTCTTCTTGCCGTCGTTATCATTTCCGTGCTCGGATTCGGTGTGACTCAAGTGACGGTCGCATTGGGAATCGTGTTCGTGCCTCTCTTCGCTCGTACGGCCCGAGTGGAAGCGTTTGCGGCATCCCGGGAGCCGTACTACGAAGCGTCGATGCTGCTGGCGGTTTCACCGCTCCGCAGGGCTGCGGTACACGTTTTGCCCAACGTCCTGCCGTCGCTTGCGGTTCTGGCGGCGACATCTCTGGCAATCTGTATCGGATTGGAAGCGGCCTTGAGCTATCTCGGCCTCGGTACCCAGCCACCCGACCCCAGCTGGGGGATCATGCTTCGTGATGCCCGCGGCCATCTTGGCCGAGCTCCGTGGCTGGCGGTGGCTCCCGGGGCTGCCCTTGCGCTCACCGTCCTCACCTTCAACCTCCTGGCCGATCTTCTAGCGGAGCGATTAGCTAGGCGGGACTGAGTCGCCGCCCTGTGGTCCCGAAGCCGATCTCAAGGAGGTGCGGATCAAGCTTGCCGCGCGGCTTCGTGGAACTGGCGCGCAACGTCACGGAGGGCGTCCTCTAGTGAGAACGGGTCGGCGTAGCGGCGCCGGCACGGTTCAGGGGCGCGGAAGCCGTCCGCCAGATTGTGGTTGCCCACCGCCGTCTCGAGGGGGGTATCGGGTAGAATTGCCTCTCCGGCGGCGTTGGTCGCGTGAGGCGAGCCGGGTGACCCCGGCTGCGGGACGCGAAGTGGGCGCTTGCCGTGCCACGCTTCGCCGAGACAGAGCAAGAGGCGTCGCGATCGATCGAGCGCTTTCTCCCAAAGCTCGAGAACAGGAGCGTCGGACCGGACGGTCGAGTCGCACGGGTGGGCCCACGGTGCTCTTTTGCGGTTGAGCACGTCGATGCCGGAAGGGACCGCCGGCGGATGGAGAGCATGGAGCCACTTAGGAACGTGGGACTCGCTATCGATTAGTGCAGCCAGGCGCCGAAGATCGGTGGCTTCGAGTTGTTCGTAGTACTGGAGCGCGTCGAAGTACGCGTTACGAATTCGCTTGGCGAGATGTGCGTCGTTCTGGGCGCGGCGGCTCGCGTACCGAAGTGCGGTACGACTTCGCGAGGTGATGCGCCATGCTTGGCGTCCCGGTAGACGGATACCGGAGAGGAAGCCGAATGCGGGGTAGGAGCGAAACCCTCGCTCCGAAAGAAGGGCGGTGTCGAGCAAGCGTTCCAGAAACACGTGATTCTGTTTCCTGCCGGAGCTCGCGGGATCCGCGGGATCTACCCACCCCGCCCGGTAGTTTATGTAGGGGTGAAGGGCTCGATCGAGGACCGCGTGAGTGATAACGCCGGCGGCGTATACTCCCTCGACCGACATAAGCGGGCGCTCGCGGGCGGTCTCCACGAACCGGGCGACAAAGCCCCCAATGCCCTTCCGGTGAAGGATAGCGCCGTAACCAAGGGCAACCGGGCGCCGACGCCGGCTGTGGAAGAAGATGTCCGGGCCCTGAGCTCCCAGTGTGAGGGGAGCCCGGAGCTCGTCGGGGAGCGGACTGCGCTCCGGGAAGGCTGCCTCGATCGAGTCGGTAGCGAAAAGCGTGTGTGCAACGTTTGAAGGCATTGGTCCATCCTTAATCCGAGCAGTCTCTCGGAATATCCGTTTGTCGCGGCGGTTTGCGTGACCACTCGTCCCAGCGACTGGTGATTCGGGGGGGCGTCGAAACCGAAGAGTTACCCGGCGGAGCAGCCCCTCATCCCAGCAGCCCCTCATCCCAGCGGGACCTTCCGCAGCGCCGGCGGCCGGGCACCCTGATCGGCCAGCGCCCGGTACGCGCGGTCGGCCGATCGTGTGTCCTCGCAGAGAACGAAGTACGCTCCGCCGCCGCCTGCTCCGCTGAGCTTTCCGCCGAGGGCGCCCGCTCGGAGGGCCGCCTCGAGCCGCGCGTCAAGTTCCGGCGTGCTGAGTCCCAGGCGTCTCAGCAAGCGGTGAGCAGCGCCGGTCAGGCGCGCCAGCTCCCGGATGCCGCCACCCGCGGATCCCTCTGCTGTCAGGAGCTCTATGGCTGCGTGAGCGATGTCTCCGAGCTCACGGAGCATCGAAGCGGTCTCAGATTCCGCCCGCCGACGCTCGCGAGCGATATGAGCAACGAGTTGCGCTGTGTTTCCTTTCCTTGGAACTGCATCACGCACGATCCACAGGGCCGGCGGATTCAGGGAGTGCCTGCGAGGCAGCTCCGGCGGCCGCGGCTCAAAAGCCTGCACCCCGCCGAAAAGCGCCAGCCCAGTGTCGATTCCCGATGGCGTCCCGTGAAACACGCGTTCAAGGCGATTTGCAAGCTCCCAGACTTCTTCGGCGGAACCGCTGGGCGGGCCTGCGGCCCGACCCTCGGGTGCGCGAGCCGGCCCGTGACCCAATCCGGAATCGCGTTGAGGACCGGATTCGGGATGGGTGTGTTCTCTCTCTTCCGGCGAACCGCGCGGCACGTTCCACTCCTCCAGCGCGGCCCGCGCCAGCGCGACGCACACCGCGGCCGAAGAGCCGAAACCGCACGCCGGCGGGATATTCGCCTCCACGAAAAGAGGGGAAGGAATCGGTTCGAGCGGGGGCAGGTGTAAGGCTGTCGTCGTCCGCGAGCGATCCTCTTCCGAATCGCCGGTCTTGCGGCCCCGGGTGTGGCGATGCTCACGCTCAGCGTCGGGCTCGCGGCGCGTTTCGAGCGCGATCCTATGATAGGCGGCGCAGAGCTGCTCGACTGCCGAACGGTAGCGTGAGTCGAGTCCGGCCACGTGTACCGTGGTCTGGCCGTATGTGACCGGGACGCAGGAGCGTTGCTGCGCCTCTTTCTCCGAGACATGACGGACTAACGCAAAGTCTTCGGTGCCGATCCCGACCGCCGGGTAGCCGTATACCGCGGCGTGCTCACCGAAGAGAAGGAGCTTTCCTCGGCCTACTCCCATCGCAGTCCCTCCGTTTCGATCGTGAGAGGAATCACCTCGGCATTGTCTCCTACGCCTGCGCCCGCGGAACAGTCCGGGTACGGCACGACGAGATAGGTCTCTGCTCCTGCCCCAAGGGGCTTCTCAACGCAGTGGGTAGTGGACTCAGGGGGGTGCTCCGGCTCGGCGGCGATGCCGATGGTCCTCCCGAGCTCTCGGCCGAGCGACTTTGCCTCTCGGATGCCGTCCACCACATCGTCTCGATGTGCGGCAGTGGAGAGTCGGCGTACTATCCGATTGTTAGTTTCAACGTATGCATTGGCTGCCGTCGGGGCCGTATTGGTCCACCGTTCGAAAGCCTCGACTGCTCGCGGAGTAGAGACGCTCCGTTCGCCATGTCGAATCCCCATCGGAGGCCAGATACGGTGATCGAGTCGGCTCCGCTCAGGCTGCGCTCCTCCTGTGAAGAGGCCGAGCCCTCCCTGCAAGGAAGTCAAGACATCGTAACCGCTTCCTCGTCCTCCCTGGAGCAACCGGTGTGCCTGGACCGCGATCTCCGCTACCAGAGCGGTTTCGTAGAGCTCGAGGGCGCGAAGCAAGAGAGCTGAAAGACAAACCGTCGCCGCTGCGCTCGAGCCCAGCCCCAACTTCATATCGGCGCCGAAAAACGGTGTTGTATCCACCGTGAAGCTACCGAGCTCGGTGTCGG
>PWGF01000047.1 GCA_003554375.1 Spirochaetaceae bacterium | reverse complement strand
CGGGGATCGTGTTGGCGAAGCGTCCGGAGTACACTGCCGCGCAGAAGCGCTTTCTTGGGGAGCTTTTTGAGAATGAGGTCTTCCCGGTTCTGACTCCGGTGCGCTGCACGGGTGATATGCCGCTCCCGTATACCGCGAATCTTACCTTGAGCGTGGCATTCTTGCTCGAGAGCGAGTCGGGAACATCCGATCTGGACGAGCTGGCGAAGACGGCCGGAGGAGCCCAGGGTGACTTCGACGCAAGCCATCCGGACCGCTCGAGCGGAGAGCGGGTAGCTGTGGTGCAGATCCCCCAGTCACTCGAACGCGTCGTCCGTATTCCGGAGGAGAGCGCGGAGGCGGCCTTTGCGTTATTGGAAGACGTCATTGTTACGTTTGCCGAGCAGCTCTTTCCGGGCTTTCGAGTTCGGGAGCACCTGCTGTTTCGGGTCACTCGGGATGCGGACATCGGCGTAGACGAGGAGCGGGACGAGGATTTCGTCGAGGCAATGGAGCGGGTGCTGGAGCACCGCGAACGCAGCGCTGCGATACGCCTCTCGACGACCGGGACAAGTGAGTGGCTCGAAGCGTACCTTATGGGGGCGCTGGGCCTGGAGGCTTCGGAGGTTTATCACAAGAGCGAGCCGCTGGACCTGGATTCGTTATCGGCTCTGGTAGACGTGCCCGGTTTCGCAGATCTCCGCTACGAGCCGCGTAAGCCCGCGAACAGCCCGGATTTCCCGGACGATGAGCCGATCTGGGAGAGCATCATGAAGTCCGATGCGCTCCTGTACCATCCCTACGAGAGCTTCGCGCCGGTAGTACGGCTACTCCAGTCGGCGGCTGACGACCCGGGCGTTCTGGCCATCAAGATGACGCTCTACCGTACCGGGGGGAGCGCCGCGATTATTGGAGCGCTCGAGCGGGCGGCACAGAACGGGAAGCAAGTTACGGCGGTGGTGGAGTTGAAGGCTCGGTTCGACGAACAGCGGAATATCGAGTGGGCTGAACGCTTGGAGCGAGCGGGCGTTATCTTGGTGTACGGCGTAGCGCGGCTCAAAGTCCACTCAAAGGCGCTTCTCATTGTGCGGCGCGAGGAACGCGGACTCCGACGCTACGTTCATCTCTCCACGGGTAACTACAACGACAGAACCGCAAAGCTCTACACGGACATGGGGTACTTCACCTGTCGCGACGACATCAGCTACGAGACAGGGCTCTTTTTCAATGCGCTCACCGGATATTCGGAGATACCGACCCTCTCGCGGTTGGCTATGGCGCCGGTCGCCATGAAGGAGCGACTGGTACACTTGATCGAGCGTGAGTCGATGCGCGCTTCGAATGAGGGCGACGGGCTCATCTTGGCCAAGATGAACAGCTTGGCCGATCCGGAGATCGTCGATGCGCTCTATGCGGCCAGCTGCTCCGGGGTCGACATAGCGCTCAACGTGCGGGGAATCTGCATGTTGGTACCGGGTGTTTCCGATCTCAGCGAGCGAATTGGGGTGGTAAGCATCGTGGGGCGCTATCTGGAGCACGCCCGCGCTTTCTATTTCTTGAACGGCGGCAACGAGGAGGTCTACCTCTCCAGCGCGGACTGGATGCCCCGGAACTTAGAGCGCCGGGTGGAACTGATGTTCCCGGTCGAAAACGAGCGGCTGAAACAACGCGTCAAAGAGGCGCTGGAGCTGCAGTTCCAAGATACTTCTCACGCGTACGAGCTGCTGTCCGACGGCCGGTACGTGGCCAGGACGGGGCGCGCCGACGAGGTGCCGTTCAACAGCCAAGAGGCGCTTTTCGAGCGGGTCTACGCTCTTGCCCGTGAAGACAGGCGGGGGCTGGGCTCGAGTTTCGAAGTCAGGCGGAAACCCCCTGCGCCGGGAGCAAGCCGAGGCGGTGGCGCTTAGACGCTCCGGCGGCGCGCGCGGCATCGGCCGCCGCAGGAAGCGCTCCGGGGCCTGCCCCCGGGATCCGGTGGCGCAAGGGTTCGTGCCCGGCCGGCGAGCGGAGGCCTCGCAAGCGTCAGCCCCCGGTAATGCGGGCCCGGAGCGCCGGCACTTCGCCGTCCGGCTTCAGAACCGGTAGCTGAAGCCCGCGGAGACGGCTGCGCCCCCGGGCCGGTCCCAGCCGTAGATCGCCGTATCGTCGCCTGCTTGGGCGGCCCCGAAAGCCAGCATCCGAAAACCCTGGAAGACGTTCCATTGGACTCCGCCGGCGATGAAAGCCGAACGGTCTATAGGAGAGACGATCGACCGGGCGAATACGTTGAGCGTACGCGTTGGCGCCCATATGATCTCCGGATAGAGGAGTAGACCGTACTCGGCGTTTCTCCGCTCGATGTTCTCCCATTCCGCTCCGGGGCGAACCAGGCCCTCCAACCGGGCGGACAGAGACTGGTTGTAGCCGACGGTGGTGGTGTAGAAAGCACCGCCGGTGATGACGGAGTCTTCTTCCAGGGTGGTGGCGATATCCTCGGTCTCCTCGTCAAAGCGCAGACGGGCCGAGGCGTAGATATCCGCCTCCAGGTTGCCTTGCAGGGAGAGCGCAACGTAGTGGGCTTCCTCGGCTCCGCTGTAGAGATACGCGGGCTCTACGGTGAGCGGGCCGAAGGCGCTGTGGAAGCGCGCCCCCGCGCTTGTCCGGGAGATGGGGGGAGCTTCGAGCGCTTGCAGGGGCGTCGTGTCTCCGGTGCCGGCCGGATCCGAGGTTTCGTCGTCGCTCTCCGGCGCATCGTTTCCCCCGGAAGCGTCGTTGCCGGTGCCGTTGCCTGACGCCAGCAGCTGCGCCAGGGCATCCCGGTGCTCCTGGAAGGTTACCGTGAGGTCCGGCAGAGGCGGAAGCGCCACGGCCTCCAGATAGCCCAGGTCGCCCACGGGGAAGTATGGCGTGACCAGCCAGCGCGTCTCGTCACGGATGTCGTCGGTACCCGGGTCGGTGAAGTCTGCCGCCTCGGTTCCGTCGGCACCGAAGATGAGGTCGCCGGCGTTGAAGAGTGAGCCGATCCCCCACGATACGCGATCGCGGCCCGCGGTCATGCGCATCGTGTACTGCTCGGTCACGGGAAAGCGGAATCGGATCGACGCTCGAGGGACCGAGAGGAGAGCGATGCTCGCCGGTGGGGCTGCGCCGTCCGCCGCGTCTCCGAATTGGCCGAGCTGAGCCAGATGCGCCACGAGCTGAAGCCGCCCTTGGACATTGGGATCCCGTGGGCTCCAGAAGTCGATCCGCCCCGTGGAGGAGGCCATGAGCCCGAGCTCGTCCTCCGAGTGGTTCCACATCAGGGTGGCGAGCGTGTCGAGCTCGCTCTGAACGCGGGTTTCGCCGGCGGCGGGCGCAGCGAACCACGGAAGCGCTAGGACGATCAAGGCGACGGCGTAGACCGCCGGGCGGGCCGCGGCGGGGCGGGCGCCGGTCCGGGGGTGGCCGGGTTGGCGAGGAGCGCCCGCCCGGGCACGGGCGGCTTGGCGGTCGCCCGTGCGAGGCAGGCTACGTGCTTGGCTACCGGCGCCGGCGCGCGGCCAGCCACGGGTTTGCGGGCGGCTGCTGCTCTGGAGGTGTCCGGCCGCCTGACGGGGACTCGGCCCGGCGGCGCCAGCGTGTGCGTCGCCGGGTTGAGGGCGGCCGGGCTCGCGGCCGCCGCCGGGTGACCGCTTCTTTCGCGCTACCATGTCAGCTCCTCCAGTGAGAAGATGCCGGAGGGAAGCGAGACGTCGATCTGGACGTTTTCCAGGATCATCTCGGTCCCGCTCGAGCCGCGTGTCTTGTCGGTGACGCGGATGTGGGCCGGGTAGTGGTACTCGCCTTCTCTTCGGGTTTCGAGAATCTCGGTTACCTTGAGGAGCCGCCCGCCGCGTGCGAACTGCTCCGCCTTGCGCAAGACGAAATCTTCGGTGTCGACGTAGTAGACTTGTTTGGGATAGGCTACGTCGGTCGTCCGGGCCTGGAGCTCGACCTTGTACGTGTTGTGGCCGTCCGCCTCGACCTCATCGAGGAGGGTGGCGTCGTAGTCTTCAAGCAGGCCGCGCCCGCCGGTCATGTCTTCGTATGAGATGTCCGAGCCGAGTAGGTCGTCTCGCAGAGCAGAGCCCCGAAGCTCGATAGTCTCGCGGGCGTCGGGGTAGTAGAGGTAGATCGTATCGTCACGGCGGAGGACACGTTGGCCCTCCTCGTCGCGGGAGGTGAACTCTACGAGGAAGCGATCGGCGCCTTCGCTGTGTGCAATGAAGGTGCTCACCCGGTCACCGAAGCGGTCCGTTATGATCATACGGCCTTCCATGATGCTGGTTTCGAAGGTCTGCTGATCGTCCAATCGCTCGATAATCTCCTGGCCGGTAAGGGCCGCTGCGCTCTGGGCTGTGAGGATGAGTCCCACTGTCAGCAGGGCCGTGACGATCGCTCGATGCCGCTTGGGTCGGCTCGACCGGATGCGGTCAGCCGGACTCGATGAAGTACGTGTCGTACGCATAGCTTCTCTCCTTTGTGACGCCTGCAATAGGTCGTAATTCTTAAAGGTGTTTGCAAAATTACTTTCAAAAGTCATGTCGCTAACCTCGGGTCCGAATCCTACTTCCGAAGCGCGTCTACGGGCCGGAGCCGCGCGGCTCGCGTCGCCGGCAAGAAGGACGCGGCCATGGCGACGACGGCCGAAAAGACGAATACACCCAGCGTCGAGCGGATGTTTACAACCGGATGGAGCACGTTTGACATGTCCATGCCCGCCGTCTCCATCGCTCCTCCGAAATCGATCCCAATAGCGCCCAGCGGAACGGCGATGGCGACGCCCACGAGCGTGCCGAGGAGCGAACCCGCGATGCCGAGGTACGCCGCCTCGGTGAAGAATAGGCGTATCAGCTCTCCGCCGCGCATCCCCATGGCCGACAGGGTGCCGATCTCATGAACGCGCTCGTGGATCGTCATCATGGTGGTATTGATAATGACGGTGCATCCGAGCACGAAGAAGAAGAGCGCGACGATATTGTAGACGGCATCCGCCATCTGGAGATAGTCGTAGCCGGCCGAGACTTGAGTCCAATCGGTGACGGCCATGCCCTCGACCCCGCGCTCACCGAGAAGCGAGTGGACGGCTTGCTCGAGGGCCTCCGTACCGGCCCTCGAGCTCTTGAGCAGGATCTCGCTACTCGCGTCGCCCATGCGCAGATACCGTCCGGCTGCTTCAATTGGAAGGATATAGGTCGAGGAGTTGAGTCCGCCCATCGGGAAGTCGGCGATTCCGACGATGTCGACGGTGAACGCGTTCGAAGAGCGCGTACGTGTCTGGGTAAGGAACGTAGCGGCGTCGCCGATACCCACGTTGAGCTCACGCGCAAGACCGGCCCCAAGCACTGCTTCACTCGTACCGGGGCGTGGGAGGCGGCCGCGAGCGACGAGCCCCTCAAGGTCTTGGAACTCTGCCTCCAGATCGAAGTCCACGCCGATGCCACGCGTGGAAATCTGTTCCTCGCCCCGGAAGGCCATCCCGGGGACGTTGATCCGTGGACTGATGGCTCCGACCTCCGGAAGCTCCGCAAGCTGTTCGGTCAGCGCGCGGTAATCCGGCACCACGTAGTGTACGGGATTGAGGTGCTCGTAGCGG
Source organism: Spirochaetaceae bacterium (assembly GCA_003554375.1). Lineage (GTDB taxonomy): Bacteria > Spirochaetota > Spirochaetia > DSM-27196 > SKKC01 > PWGF01. The sequence continues at coordinate 1,123 of PWGF01000047.1, read as the reverse complement.
TCGAAGTCGGCGTTTCGTATCCGCACTTCGCCGGACTCGTAGTTCCACGTATTCTGACGGAGGTCCTCCTTCATGCCTTCGAGCAGCGCGAACATGTTGGTCATGGCCATGGCGGCGACCGCTACCGCGAGCATGGAGAGGAAGCTTCGGCGCCGGTTGCGGAAGACGTTTCTCAGAGCGATCTTTGCCAGTTTCATTGGTACCTCCTCCCCTATCCGTGCCGGAGTGAGTCCGCGACTTTGCGGCGCAGGATGCGGCGCGTAGGTATGAGGGCGACTACTCCCGCGAGGACGGCCGCGAATATCGCTGCAGTGACCATGGTGCCGTAGTTCCACACGCCGTACAAGATTCCGTCGAACCGGAGGTCCATCTCGGTGCCCTCCAGGAACTGCCCGAAGTTCACCCCGTTCGTCACCAGGAACCAATTCACGATGCTTGCGAGTACGATTCCACCGAGCGCGCCGATAAGGCCGATTACCGCGGCTTCATAAGAGAACAGCCTGGTAATCTCTCGCTTGTGGACACCCATCGCACGCATCATCCCGATCTCGTGTTCCCGCTCCAGAACCGCCATCAGCATCGTGTTGGAGATCCCCACGACGGCAATAATGGCCAGAAGGAAGAGGATGAGATCCGAGCCGGCGTGCTCCAGCTCCATGAACTCGGCGAACTCTTGGGTCATCTGGCCGAAACTGAGGAGCGTCACCGGATCTTCTGTGGTTGCGGCGTCCTGGTCGCCCCCTCCGTTGCCGTTCTCGCGCAAGCCGGCAAACCGTCCGGTTTCACGAAGGAGCTGCTCCACCGGCCCAAGGTCTGCCGTGCCTGGGACCTGCTCCGGAAGCCGAAGGTGAATCGTCGTGACCGCGCCGCGCATCTCTAGGTCCTCGTCCGCCGTTTCGAGCGGCAAAAAGAGGTGCGAGCGATCCACCGTGGGGTTCGAGGTCTGGTAAAGGCCGACTATGTCGAGATCCATGAGCTGCCGGTAGCCGTCCCGGGTACGAGTCGTGAGTGTCAGCGGAAACCCAACCTCGGCGCCGAGGCGTTCGGCGAGCCACTTACTGATCAGGATTTCGTCCTCCCCGGGCACCGGAAACCGTCCCTCGACGATCGCTTCGTCGAAGTT
>PWGF01000224.1 GCA_003554375.1 Spirochaetaceae bacterium | reverse complement strand
GGCGGCCACCTCCGCCACCGCGGTCTTGAGGAAGTCGCCGCGCTCCCAGCGTTTGCGGAGGCGGGCTTTGATGTCAGCTGGGCGTGTCCATCGAGGCATGTGAGACCTCCCGGGCGGGCTCGGAGCGGTCGTGGCCGTCCCGTCCGCGCCGGCGCATCTCCTCTCGATACTCGTCTATGGTGAGGCAGCGGAGGAGCGACTGGCCGTCGTCGCGGGCATGGACGAACCCAACAGTCGAGACGTACGGCTCGATAATGTGGATATGCCGGAGCGGGGTAACGATAAGGAGCTGGAGGTTGAGCCTACTAAAGAGGCTCAGGCCGTAGCGGGCGGACTCCTCGGACCCTTTGCCGAACGCTTCGTCGATCGCGACGAAGCGGAAGCTGCGCGAGCGGGTCTCGCCGAACTCGAGCCCGAACTGATAGGCAAGGCTCGCGGCAAGCACCGTATAGGCGAGCTTCTCCTTCTGCCCGCCGGACTTGCCGCCGGAGTCGGCGTAGTGCTCGTGCTCGGTGTCGTCCTCCTTCCAGCGCTCGCTTGCGGCAAAAGTGAACCAGTTGCGTACGTCGGTCACCTTCTCGGTCCAGCGGCGGTCCAGGTCCGCAAATCCCTCTCGCCCGCGGAACCGGTCGATTATCCGTTTCACCTGGAGGAACTTCTGCTCGGTGTATTGGTCTTCGCGTGAGCCGGTGAACGAGCCTTCGGTGCAGCTCTTGAGCTCCTGGCGGAACGAGCGGATCTCACTGTCGGTTGCGTCGTCGACCTCGAGCCGGATGTACCGGTCCTTGTTGAACTCGATCGCCGCCATGGACTCGTTGATCCGCGCCACGCGCTCGCGGATCTTCTGGCATTCGCGGGCAAGCTGGGCGTGGAAGTTGGCGATCTCGCGGATCGTGTTCTCGTTGAGGAGCGACTTGAAGCGATCCTCGAAGCGGGGGAGGTCGTCGGCGCGGAGGCGCTCGAGGAGGGCGCGGTACTCCGCGCCCGCTTTCACGGTGGCGTCCATCTCGCTTGTTTCCGCCGGGTAGTCGCGCCGGAACTCTCCCATCGCTCGGACGATCTGCTCGTGGAGGCTCCTGAGCCGCTTGTCCTCGCCGTCGATCTTGGCCTGGATCCACTCCCGGAGGTCCTGCTGCCGGTTGTCGCACGATTCCACCGTCAGCCGGTGCTCCCCGAGCGCCTGGTGCCGCACCGGCTCGATGTGCTCGGCAAGCTGGGGGAGGGGCGTCTCGCTTGCGTCGGCGGTCTCCCGGGCTTCGGCGTGCTGCGTCCGCGCGGTCGAAAGGCGCTCCTCGAGCTTGGCGATCTCGTTCGAGACGCCGCGGAGCTCGTCGTCGGTGGCGGCGATGCGCTGCTCGACGGAGGTAAGCTGCTCGTTGAGCCGGGCCAGGACGTCCGAAGCGCTTTCGAGCTGGGCGATTTCCGCCTCGACCTCCTCAATTCGCTCGGCCACCGGCTGCCAATGGATCTCGTCGTAGCGCGCGATGCTCTGCATCTCGTAGATGCGCTGTATCTGTTCGTTGAGCGCCGAGCGCTCCTGGTCTACGCGGGAGATTTCGGTGCCGGTGTCGGCGATCCGCGGCTCGAGCTCGCGGGCCTGCGCCTCGAGCGCGCGGATCTTCTCGTCGTTACGCCAGCCCAGAACGTAGCGGCTGCGGTCGCCGATGTCGTGGCGGTCGTCTTTCTCGTGCCGGGACTTGGAGCCTTTGATCTGTCCGGCCCGGGTGATTGCGCGGCTTGCGCGCCGGAACTCCTGGAGCGTCTCGCAGCAGGTGTAGTCGAAGCGGTGTTGCAGCTCGCGCTCGAGCCATCCGCGGAACTCGGTGTCGGGCTTGATCGTGAGCTTCCGGATGAGCGATGCGGCGTCGGGCTCTTCGGGATCGGGCTCGGCATCCGCCCGGGCCCGGAAATAGACGAGCCTGCCGCGAAGGTTGGTGCGGTCCACCCACTCGGCAACCCGGGAGTAGAGCGCGTCGGGGACGAGAAGCGAGAGGCCGAAGTTCCGCAACAGCCGCTCGATCGCGCCTTCCCACTCCGCTTCCTCCTCGCGCACCATGATGAGCTCGCCCGCGAACGGGAGCTCCGCCGGCTCGAGCTCGAGCGCTTCGCACAGCTGGTCGCGGATGGCGATCTGCCGCGAGTCGATATTGCTTCGCCGCTGCTTGAGCGATTCTATCTCGCTTTGGAGCGCTTGGTGCTCGCCACGGAGGCGCTTGAACTCGACCGCCGCCTCGGTCCGGCGGTTGTCCAGGTCCGCCGAGTGCGTTTTGGTCCGCTCGAGGAGCTCCGCGAGCGCATGCCGGTTTTCGACGAAGCGCTCCTCGGTCTCGGGGAGGGGAAGCTCGAGCGTCTCGCACAGCCGGCGGTACTGCTCGAACTTCTCCATGCGCCGGTTCCGGTCCTGCTCCAGGCCGGCGCGTTCCTTGCGCAGCGACTCGAGCCGGTCGCCGCCGTTCTGGGCGATCGCCTGCTTGATCTCGTCGCGCTCTCCCTGCTGCTCGGCGAGCTGCGTTCGCAGGCGCTCCCGCTTGGCCTCAGCCTTGGCCGACTCCTGCTCGAGGTTCCCGATGCGCGTCTCGAGGAGCCCCGCCTTCAGCGCGGCAAAGTGCGCGCGGAGCCCGCTCCGGCAGAAGAGCCAGTGCGCCTTGCGCTCTTCCGCGGCCGCATGCTGGTCGAGCTTCTCCACGAGCGGGTCGAGGAGCTCGATCTGTCTCTTGGCGCGGAGCACTGCTTCGTGCGCCTGGTTGAGGTCCTCGAAGTGCGTAATGAGCGCTTCGATACGCGGCTGCACGTCGAAGGACTCCAGCATATGCTCGCGCACGAACTCGGTGAGGTTTCCCACGGCCTTCATGGAGACGGTTTGGTGGAAAAGCTCGAGCGCTTGCTCGCTCTGAAGCCCGAACCGCCGGCGGAAGGCCGCGCCGTACGGCGGGAAGCTGTCGAAGACCGCCTCGGTGTGGGGCAGATTCCGGATCTGCTTTCGGAGCGCCGAGAGGTCGGAGCCGAAGCCGGAGAAGTGCTCGGCAATGCTCAGGTCGCTGTCGCTCACCACGTAGAAGCGGTACGGCTGGCCGGTCGACTCCTTCTGGTGAAAGACCTGCGCCAGCGTCACCACCGAGCCGAACCCTTCGTTGGCAAAGACCGCCAGGATCACGGAGTAGGAATGGCGATCGCGTAGCGGAACCGGGCGGGCGGCGCTCCCGGTCGAGCTGCGCTCGGACTTGTGGTAGCCGAGGACATAGGACCTGAGATCGCGCTCGCGAAACTCCGCGCCGGCCGCTTTGTTGTACGATACCCGGCCCGCCGGCACCAGGAGCGTCGTCACCGCGTCGACGATCGTGGACTTGCCCGAGCCGATCTCCCCGGTCAGAAGGGCATTCCGTCCCTCCATCGGCAGGACGTACACCTTGTGGTGGAACGTTCCCCAGTTGTAGAGCTCGAGCCGCCTCAGCCTGAAGCCCGCAAGCGTGTCGTCCTCGGCAAAGTCCAGAAGCCCGCTCTCGGCGGCGGTACCGTCCAGCCCCAGCTCTCCGTGCGCGGCATCGTTAGCCATCGTCGGACTCCTCCTTCCCGTCGTCTTGGGACTGTTCGTCTTCCGAGCCGAACGCCGCCGCGGCGTGTTCGGCGTACTCGGCAAGCTTCCGGTCCAGCTCCTCGAGCCACTGCGCGTCCACGAACGCCTTGATGATGCGCTTGACTTCGAGCTTGTTCTCGTCACGGCTCAGAAAGCGGATGAAGCCCAAATCCGCCACCCGCCGGAGCGAGGAGAGGATCTGGTCGGTCGCCTTTGCTTCGTTCGTGCCGGCCGGCAGGAACGTGCGCACCATCTCGACCACATCCTCGGTATCGAGGACGAGCCGCTCTTCGCCGCTGAACGAGTCGTGCTCGGCAAGGCGCTTGCGCAAGAGCGCCAGGGTGAGACTTACCGGATAGGAGAGCTGCCTCCGGGGAACGAGGCGCGGTAGATCGGACTCTTCCTCGTCCCGATCGCTTGAGGTGAGAAACGCAAAGCCCTCTTCCCGGTAGACCACAAGCGAAAGCCCAAGGACCGACACGTAGTCCTGGATCCGGCCCTCATACCGCTCCACCAGCCGCCACTTCCGCTCGTCGTCGTTGCGATCGACGACGCCCTTGAAGAGCGCGATCAGCACCACCGAGAGCTCGTTGCCGCCGTGGGCGGCGGAGCGGCCGGAAGTGCCGGCAGCCTGGCCGGCAGCCGCGGCGGGACCCCCGGACCTGGAAGTAGCGGCAGCCGCGCCGGCACCGGTGGCGCCTGCAGCACCGGCGCCACCGCCGGCTCGGGAGTGTTGCGTTGTTGTATGTGACCTCTCTGCCATTGCCATCCCGTCCTTATTCGCGTGTGGTTTGGCGGGGGAGGGGGGGATTGCCTTGTCGGCCCCGCTTGGCCTTGCACGGCCGGGCTTTGCCTTGCAGCCCCGGCTCCGCCCGCACGGCTGGGCTCCCGCATACCGGCCCGGCTCTGCCTTCCCGCCCCGCTTCGCCTTACCGGCGGGGCTTTACCTCATCGGCCCAGCTCCGCCTTACCGCCGCAGCTTCGCCCGCACGCCCGGACTTCGCCTTACCGGTTGGGCGTTGCCTCAGCGCCCGGGCTCCGCCATGCCGCCCAGGCTCCACCTTCCCGCCCCGGCTCCGCGTTGCCGGCCTGGGCTTCGCTTTCCGGCGTGGCTTCGCCGTGCAGGCCCAGCCCTGCTTTGCAGGTCCAGCTCCGCCTCACCGCCCCGGCTCCGCCTTACCGCCGCAGCTTCGCCCGCACGCCCAGCTCCACCTTGCCGCCGCGGCTCCGCCTTCCCGCCCGGGCCTCACCTTGCAGGCCCAGGCTCCGCCTTCCCGCCCCGGCTCCCCCTTCCCGGCGGGGCTTCACCTTTTAGGCCCAGCTCCGCCCGCACGGCTCAGCTCCCCCTTGAAGGCCGGCCCCCGCCTTGCAGCCCCAGTTTTACCTTACCGCCTCAGCTCCACCCCCCTACCCCGCAAAAATCACCCGCGGCGCCCGCGCCCGCCTGCGCACCCCGTCCCGGCTGCGCCACTCGATCCACTCCGTCGTCTCCTCGTCGATGTGGGCGTGGGGGTGTTCGCTCGCCAGCGAGAAGTAGGTTACCAGCTCCGCAAGCCCCTCCTCCAGCGGGTAGCGCTCCACCAGCGCTCGCAGCGTAATCTGGCTCCGCTCGCGGAGCGCCGCGTCGATGTTGCCCAGGAGCCGCGCCTTGTCGACTGCGATGCGGTCGAAGAGCGCCGACGGATCGATCTCCTCGGTCTGCGCCTCTTCTACCTCCGCCGATATCTCGGCCGGAAGCGGAGGCGAGAAGAGTCGCCGTTCCATCGGCAGATGCACCGCCGGCCGGGAGTCGTCGATCTCCATGAACGTCCCCTTCGGAATCGCATCGCGCACCGCCAGGGCCCGCCGCTCGATCCCGGAGAGGATCTCGGTGATCCGCCGGTTCTCGTAGAACGCCCGGTCGTTGAGGTAGCTCCGCAGCTGTTGCGAAAGGCGCGCCACCGTGCGCTGCGTCTGCTCGCCCGCCGTCATCCAGTCGAAGTGGATGCGCCGCAGCCGGTCGTCCTCGCGCGCCTCGCCCAGCTCCTCGATTTCGAAGACCCGGTCCAGAAGCGACGACAGCTCCTCCTGGCTCGACGGCGTCATGAGGAAGTCCCAGAAGGCGCGAAAGCTCTGTCCCTGCTCGCTCTCGGTGATCGCGTCGTGCTCGCCGAAGATCCGCTCGAGCATCTCGCTCTTCTCTCCCGCCCACTCGGCGATCTGCTCGCGAACGCTCCGGTCGAGCTCGCGGAAGTTGTGCTCCACCGCGCGGAAGTCGCTCAGAAGCTCGCGCGCGGTGCGGCTGAACTGGGCGAAGCGCTCCTTCAGGCTGCGCGAATCCAGAAGCGGAATCTCCCCGCGGCGAATCGAGCGGATCTCCTCGTCGATCGCCTGGCGCCTGCGCTCGAGCTCCGCGATCCGGACTTCCTCGTCCTCCTCTACGCCCGACGCGATCTCCCGCAACAGGCTCACCGCGGTATAGAGGCGACTCTCGGTGCCCACGAACCCGCGCTCAAAGAGCCCGTCCAGCCACTGGAGCGCCGTCTCCGTCGCCGGGGTCAGGTCGTAGTGCGCCTCGTCCGAGCCCGGCGGATAGAACTTCCGCAGCCAGCCATGGTCGTTGTCCGCCCACTCATCCAGATAGCTCACCGCATGCCGCGGAAACGCATCCTCGCCCTCCACCTGCCGCAGCTGAAACAGATAGTCCTCCAGCCGCATCGCAAGCTCGGACTCGCTCAGCGAACGCTCGTTCGGCTCCCGGAACGCCGCATCCAGAAACCCCGCCACGAGCGCGGCGTTATCCGCCGCCATCAGCCGCCACGCCGGATGGCTCTTCCGCATGCTCCGAAGGTCAAAATAGTCAAGCACCCCCACACTCCCGCGCACCGTCTCCCCCCAAGTCTACGGACTCACCCCCCGCCCGTCGAGGGGGCCTCCCGCTCCCGACGCCTCGCGCGGCCCCCGACGCTCACCACGTTTCCCCTACCAAAGACACCAAAGACCCCGGGCGTGCCCCCTCCGCACGCACTCCTCGTCCGGCTTCCACCCGCACGCGCCCCCGCTCCCCACACCCCGCGAGCGTCGCCCTCCAGCCCCCCGGTTGGTCATCGTTGCCGGCATGGACCCGCCCCGGGCCGACCGG
>PWGF01000269.1 GCA_003554375.1 Spirochaetaceae bacterium | reverse complement strand
GGCCGGATTGTCCGGAACGAGCCCTTGCCGTGCTGCCGTCTTCCATACTGCCTCGACGAGCGTCATAGGGGGCTTCGGACCGTGAGCGCCCGCATCCAGGGTGCCCTCTGCACCTCCTGAAGGCGTGGGAGTCGGAGCGGTCGGTGGAGCCGGGCTTGCCGGACCCGGGCGTGAGGCGGGCCACCGTTCTTCGCGCCCGCTGAAACGCGCAAGCACCCTGGTGGGGCCGCCGAGGCGGTGCTCGGCGTAAGCGCGGGGGGAGACGGCGATCGAGACTCCGAGCCCCCCCTCTCGCGTTACGGCGTACTCTCCGGCAACGAGCAGGTTTCCCGGTACGGACAGCCGGGTCATTCCTCACCTCTTGGTGCCACAGGAGTCCCGTTGACCAGCGGAGGGCCGGCGGGCCGGGAAGTGTAGATGAGAGCGCCCGGCACGGCTTCCGTGAGCCCCGAGCGAACTCGGCCCACCTGCTCTTCGGTAGTAAGAACCTTCACCTGCGCCCCCGCGTCCATCGTCTCCCACGCATCATATCCGTGCTCTCGTAACGACGCGCACGCGTGGATCGCCGCGACGCTCTCCGGCAACCAATAGATGACAGGTGGATCGGCGGAGAACATTGTGGCGAACATTCGCAGGTAGCTTCGTCGCATGACTGCTCCGAGCTCCGGAAGCAAGCGACGCCCCAAAGCATCGCGCCCTTGCGCCACCTGCTGGAGAGAGTCCGCGCACCACGCCGGATAGTAGGGGGAAGTCTCTCGCGCCAGCTCCATAGCATCGCGCGACGAGACGCGCTTAGGACCGCTCTGCATAACCAGGATCAGGATTCGCAGCTCCGGCCAATGGTCTTTGTCGAAGAGCGGCTCAGCTGCCTCGGATCCGGCCGGAAGAATGGTGAACCCTCCGAAGACGGAGCGTGAGGCGCTCCCACTTCCGATCCGGGCAAGCTTGGCCGCATCGCGGAGCGTATACGGGATGCGGCTCGCGTGAAGGTAGGCAAGCACGAGCGCGGCGAGGCCGCTGCTCGAGCTTGCCAGCCCGGCCGCCGTGGGGAAGCTGTTTTCGGAATTGACCTCGACCGCCGGCGGGGGGCTTCCCCCTTGCTTCCGTACGAACTCCTGGAGAGCTCTTAGAACCGGTGCGAAGCGCTCGGGGTTCTGGAGACGACCGCCTAACTGGATGCGATCACCCTCATCAGCCGGGAGGGGCCTTAGATATGTTAGGGTGCTCAGATCCGAGAGGCCTACCGCGACGCTCCCCGTAGCGGGGATATTGCGTGCTGCGCGTTGCTGTTTTCCCCAATACTTCACCAGCGCCAGGCTGGGCGATGTCTCCGCTGTAACCCACTCGTCCTTCAGCATCGTGGTGCCTCTTGTCTGCCCGCTCAGTGCCGGCTGGAACCCGAGCCTTCGAATCCGCGCTCTGTTGCTTGCTCGTTTCGGTAGCTCTCCAGCGCCTGAGCGGCGGCGTCCTTGTTATAACGCTCATTATCAGTGATTCGCTTTGCCACCGGTGATATCTCCCCACCTCGGGCCCCTGCCGCGTAGGCCAGGCGTATGGCGTGGAGGCGCATGTGTCCCTTCTGGATCCCTTCCCCGACCAGGGCGCTGAGCGCCGCGAAGTTCTGGGCCAGTCCCAGGGCAGCGGCGATTGCGCCGAGACGGCGCGCCGAGGGGTGGCCCAGGATCCGGAGCGCCAGCCGCGCGGCCGGATGGAAGCCCACCGCGCCTCCTACACTTCCGAGCGAGAGCGGAAGGGTGATCGACCCGTGGAGAGCTCCGTTTTCCACCCGATACGTCGTGAGGGGCCGGTACCCTCCGTTACGTGCGGCGTATGCATGGGCGGCCGCTTCGGTTGCGCGCGTGTCGTTTGCCGTGGCAAGCGCCAGGCTCGTGATGCCGTTCATAATCCCTTTGTTGTGGGTGACGGCGCGCTCCTTGTGAAGCGATGCGATTCGGTTCGCCTTCTCCACGCGTCGGGCCATTTCGGCTCCGTCCACCGAGCCGCGTGCGCATGCGGAGAACGGAAGCCGAAACCGGGCCGTGAAAACGCGGTCCGTGGCCGCGTTCGTCAGAATAGCCATGACCGCTCTGCCGCCGGACTTCGCGGCTAGAAGAGGCTTCACGCGCTCTGCCGCCGTGTTGAGGACATTCGCTCCCATGGCGTCACACGTATCTATCAGAAGAGCTGCTGCGACGGTTCCATCGTCGAGTCGCTCGATCTCGATGCCTCGAAAGCCGCCGCCGCGGGCGTTCATGCGTTCGAGCGGCTCGGCCAGCTCTCTACGGACTTCCTCTTCAGCTGCCCGGAGCTCCGCTTCCCCTTCCGTAGTGACGTCTTCCAGGTACACGTGCGCTCGCATGATTGCGGGCGAGGTTTCGGTCGTGAAACCGCCGTGGCGTGAGATCGTCGTGCCTGCATAGCTTGCTGCGGCAACGACCGACGGTTCCTCCAGGGCCAGGGGCACGTTGACCGGCTCGCCGTCCACTATTATCTCTCCGGCAATGCCCAGCGGAACCGGCACGTAGCCGACTGCCGTTTCTACCATCACGTCCGCGAGCTGCAGAACCTCTGCATCGGAGCCGGTTACTCGCTCTTCTTCCGGGGGGATACCCAAGGCCGAAGATAGACGCCTTCGGCGCTCCCCTATCGGCAGACGGCGAAAGCCGCCGCGAACTGAGAACGAGTCTCTCGAGTTACCTTGGGTAGCATCTCGGCTCGAGCCGTTGCTGTACTTTTCGGTGTGGCTCACGGCTTTCACTCCATCGAATGCGACTCAAACCATCCTATCAGACCCGGAACTGGTCGTCATGCGAAGGATCGGAGGAGGCGACCGCGGAGCTATAACTGCGGGCCAACTCGGCGAGCGCAGGCTCGACATATACCTTCCCGCGCTGTAGTTCGGTGAGTGTGCGGCTGCCGGTCAGGGTCATAGCTCCACGCAGAACGGCCCGATAGTGTTCGAGGCGCTGAATTACGGCATCTTTCCCTCCGGCATCGACGGCACGGATGAGCGGAAGGGCGAAGCCCCCCATGCACGCTCCCAGAGCGATTGCCTTGGCTAGGTCCATTCCCGTTCGAAGACCGCCGGAAGCCACCAAACGGTCGAAGGACCGACTAAGCACGTAAAGAAGGAGTCCGGAAGGGAGGCCCCATCCCTCGAACTCCCGAGCAACCGCGGCTTCCGCCTCCGGCAAACGATGACCTTCCACCTGGGCCCAGTTGGTGCCGCCGGCACCGGCGACATTCACGTACGCAACACCGGCGTCGAAGAGCTTCCGCACCTCATCAACGCCGATGCCAAACCCGGTCTCCTTAACCAGAACGGGCACCGGTGATGCTTCGGTAAAAAGTCGAATTGCATCCAGCACTCCCCGGAAGTCACGATCGCCGTCCGGCTGGGCCAGTTCCTGACCGGCATTCAGATGAACCACCAAGCCCTGGACCTCCAGCCTTTTCAGCATCTCTATGATTACCGGGTACTCCATCTCACGCAGCTGGACACCGCCGATGTTCGCCATAACCGGGACGTCGGGGGCAAGGCCTTTGAGCGTGAAGTGCTCCAACACTTCGGGTTTCCGGAAGAGTATTCGGATGCTGCCCATGCCTACCGGGACCCCCGCCTGCTGTGCCGCCGAAGCAAGCTCTTTGTTTGCAGCGTACCCACCGTCGGATCCGCCGGTCATGGAGGATATCAGAATCGGCGCGGATACTCGGTGTCCCAGGAAGTCGGTGGTGGTGTCTATTTCTTTCGCGTCGATCTCGGGCAGGGCCCGGTGAATGAAGTGGACGTGTTCCAGAAGCGTCGAACCGGATTCTACGCGGTACTGCTTCTTGTCGAGACAGATATCCAGGTGTTGTGATTTCCGTCGGCCGAGGGCCGCCTCGTCTCCTCCCGGCACGCTATCATCTCCTCTTGTGAATCAACACTCGGTTTCCCCCGCTGTACCTCTGTTGCCGAACGTTGCGCAATGGGACCGAACCCGTGTTGCGCGACGTTGCGCGACGCGATCGAACCTGTGTTGCGCCACGTTGCGCGACGCGACCGAACCTTTGCTGCGCCACGTTGCGCGACGTTGCGCGATGCGCCCGAACTCGCCGGTCGGCAGTGGAGGAGGCCGGCCCGTCGCCGTCTACGCTGCGCCCGCTATGGTTTAAGTGCATACTCTCGATATCCGTCGGGACGGATCGAAGCCAAGTAGAAGCGCCCTGAAGGTACGGTCGTCTGCTCGAGTTTCTCCGCATACTGCTCTGAGCTGAAGGGCGCATCGAGCCACTCCTGATACTTGGCAAAGTCGAACGCGCTGTGCCCAGCGGCAAGCTCATCGAGATTCCAGCGAGCGAGAACGTCCGGAGCCCCTTCCTGTACTCTTCCGGACATCACGATCATAGTATTCCCGGAGCCGTAGCTCGCAAAGAGAAGCCGCTTCCCGACGATATCTGCTCCGTACCGTTTGTATTCGTCGGCAAGCAGGAACATGAGTGACATATAGGCCGAACCCGCATATATGTTCCCGATGTAGCGGCACGGCTCAATTCCTCCGTAGAAGCCGCGGGTTTCCAGGTACTCCGCACGTTCCTGCTGATCGCTCGAGTAGTGCTTCTCCAGAAGGTTGTCGAGCGCGGTCTCCGCCATTCGGTAGAACGGTACGTGTACCGTGATCAGATCGGTGTCTCTCAGTACCTCTCCCGGCGAGATTCCGACCCGTTTGCAGTGGTCCTGGAAGGCAACATCGAATGCTTCGTGATAGCACTGGACGGAATACCCGCCCTTCACCCGCGCCGTGATCGAACCGAGCGGACGGAAGAAGTCATCGACATCCCGCGAGCAAAATCCCGCCGTTGCCAGATCGAAGGAGACCAGCTTCGGATCCTGCTCGACATACATGGCCGCCGCTCCGGCGCCTTGCGTAATCTCCGCCGTACTTGGACTTTCGTATCGAGCGATATCCGAGCAGACGATCAAGCCGCCTTCTTTCGGCTGTGCTTGCGCGGCTTGCAGCAGTGCCGCGACGCTCATCATCGCCACCGTTCCGCCCGCGCAGGCATGTTGCACCTGGAACGTGGAGATCATTTCGGGTACCGGCGTTCCCGCTCGCTGAAGCATCCCTTCCGTGTAGGCCGATATCGGTTTCGAGTGGTCGACCGATGTTTCGGTACCTACGGCGATGTATCGGAGCCGATCCGCGGGTGCATATGGGCTTCCTGCAAGGAGCTGGGAAGCTGCCTGTCCTGCCAACGTGGCGCTATCTTCCCATATTTCCGGAAAGCGCATTGCGCGTTGCCCGGTGGCGCTGAGCGCTCGAGTGAGCTTCCGTTCCAACCGGGGGCTCTCTTTGCCGCGACGAGCAACCAGCTCTTCTAGGTCTACCGTGGGCGTCGGAAGGTAGAGCGCCATATCGCTGATCCCGACGGGAGTCTGATTCATATTTACCACCTTGATGCCTACCCGTCGCTCGTTTGTGGGAGGGCGCGAAGTGAGGCCCGGATATCAAGCGGCGGCGTAGAACAGTTTTGATGTCGCCTTAGGAAGATGTCGCTGTTACTGTTGCATAGTCAAATCGCCTTTGCAAGAATACGTAGTAATGCGTGAGACGAGGGTCCGACCGCACACAGAGACAGAGACGGAGGAAGAGGCACCCGTGGAAGACGTGGAAGAAAGGACACGCCTAATGGATACCCAATCGTTGCCGGACACACGGGCGCGCATCGGTGTCCTAGTCTCCGGAGGAGTGGATAGCGCGGTATCTCTGACCAGGCTTGTTCGCAACGGGTTCCGGACTCTCACCGCTTACTATCTGAAGATATGGCTCGAAGATGAGCTATCGGGCCTCGGGGAGTGTCCATGGGAAGAAGACCTTGCTTTTGCCCGGGCGGTTTGTGAGCGGCTTGATGTGCCGCTGCGTGTCGTACCGCTTCAGCTCGAATACTACGAACGGGTGGTTCAATACGTCCTGGATGAGCTCCGGGTCGGAAGGACACCGAGCCCGGATGTGTTCTGCAACCAGCGGATCAAGTTCGGCGCGTTTTGGGATGCCGTCCGCTCGGAGCAGGACTATGTGGCGAGTGGTCACTACGCTCAGCTTCGGGTTGATTCGGAAGGGAAAGCGCGCTTGTACCGGGCGCCGGATCCCGTGAAGGACCAGACGTACTTCCTGTCCCACCTCAGCGCGGATCAGCTATCGCGGCTCGTGTTCCCGATCGGGGACCTAACCAAAAGGGAGGTGCGGTCACTTGCCGCGCTTCTGGACCTGCCCCCCTGCGGGCGGCCCGACAGCCAGGGGATTTGTTTCTTGGGTCGGATCAGATATCCTGATTTCGTTCGCTATTACCTTGGTGAGCGGACCGGCAGAATCGTGGAAACGGATACGGGGAGAACACTCGGTGAGCATCGCGGTTACTGGTTCTATACCGTCGGTCAGCGACAAGGTCTTGGTCTCGGCGGCGGCCCTTGGTACGTAGTAGGAAAGGACGTTGCCGAGAACGTGGTATTCGTGTCACATGCAAGCAATATAGACTCGCGTGCGGTCCGGCGGATCCCCGTAGGTCCGTGTTCATGGCTTCATGAGCCGCCTGATGACGGGGAGCTGCTGGAGGTGAAGTTGCGCCACGGGCCAAGAATGGCGGCAGCTCGGTTTCGACGTGAAGCGGCGGGCACTGACCTTGCCTCCGCGGAGTACGGGGCCGGTCGGTGGCTTGTCGAGC
>PWGF01000387.1 GCA_003554375.1 Spirochaetaceae bacterium | reverse complement strand
GGACAGAATTGTGCCGCTGTTGCCTCGGGCGCCGGTCAACGCCGAATCCGCCGCTCTTCGACAGACGGCGGAAAGCGCAGACTCTTTGCTCCCGGCCACTCCGGTGAGGAGCGAGCGCATCGTCCCGGCCATGTTGGTCCCGGTGTCGCTATCCGCCACCGGAAAGACATTGATGGTGTTGAGCTGATCGGTATACCGGAAGATCCGCCTACTTCCGGCAATGAGCGCTCGCTTGAGTCGCGTTCCGTCCAGGTACGTAATCTGCATTGGCTGTTCCTTGCTATCGAATCCCCTTTCGTAGCTAGTATAACACGCGTGGCGGTCGCTGCGGGAGGTGTGCAGGCCGCGTCCTGAGTTCGCGGAGTGTGGCACGCTCCACGCGAGACGCACGTTGCGCCGAGGTGGGCCTCCAAGCCCCGCGAACCGAAGAGAGTCCGCTCAGGGCCGCGTGAGGCGCTCAGTACCTCGCCTTCAGGTAGCTTGGAAGATGCTCCGCGAACAGCTGCTGCGTTGCACCGAACATGCACCCCCGGTACCCCCGGTCTACCGGTTCCAGCAGCGTTCGGTGTTGGAGATCGTCGATCATCCGGCCGCTCTTGAAGGAACGTCGAACCTGCTCGAGGATCCTCGGGTTCTCCACGAAAGGACTCAGAAGCAGGATGCGGTCGGGATAGAAGATCATGCAGATGTTGCGCATCATCATCCCGACGCACTCGATCGCCTCAGCAAAGCTGGGAATATGGGCGAGGTCGTCCGTGGCGACGATCCGTGCCACTGCTCTTTCGTCCAGCGGCAGGTTCGGATAGCGATCCCTGAAATCCGGAATAAGCGTACGAAGCGACGTCAGCCGCTCCACGTCCGGGTTGGTCACGTGATCCCGGTTCTCGGGAGCGAGCTGCATGTAGCCGAGCGTACCGAACCGCCCATGGTTCGACGTCACGATAGTGCCGTGTGCTGAGAAACCGATGCCGAAGCCGATACCCCAGTGAACCAGGACGACCAGCTCATCGGTGAGCTCGTCATTTCGCATGAGCTCGCTCGCCAGCGCAGCGTCCAGGTCGCGAGAGAGGGCGACCGGGATGTCGTAGCGGCTTTGGAGCTTCCGGTAGCCCATCCCTCGGACGTTTGGCCACCGCCGGCTGTCGCGCCAGATAAGATTGCCGGAGTCCACGTTCCCGGGGAGACTGAGACCGATACCGAGGATCTCCGTGTAGGCGGGGAGCTGCGCCTGAACCGATTCCACCAGCTTGCACTGCGCTGCGTAGAGAGAGTCCGCATCCTGTTCCGGTGACACCGGAAGGTGCGTCTCAAAGATCGGATTTCCGGCCAAGTCTATCGCCGCCGCCCGGAAGATCCACGAGTCGGTGTAGATTGCCAGGCACACGAGCCGGTCGTTGCATGGCTCGAAGAAAATCTCAGGCCGGCCGGGACCGGTATTCCACTGGTTGGGCGTCTGCCGGATGAGTCCGTCGGCAAGAAGCTCCTTGATTGCACCGGACACGTCTCCCGGCCGCATCGGGTAGCTGTCCAGAATCTGCTTCTGGCTTATGGGGGCGTGCCTCTGAATGATGCCGAATGCCGAGGCCTTTTCCTTGTCCTTTACGCGGCAGCTGGTTGGAGCGAAGATGTCCTCTACCGGCGTTCTCATCTGCATTCGCGTCTACGCCTTCCTGCTTGCTCTCTTCGGGGTCGAACCCGCCCGGAGCTCGCCGGGAATACAGCCGGGGCTCGCCGGCGCCGGACGGTACACGGAACGGTTTCACGCGCCGAGGCGCTCCACGGTCTCCCAATCGATTTCTATGCCGAGCCCAGGGTCCTGCGGCACGCTCACCGTACCAGCTTCGACCTGATTGTAAAATCCAAAGGGAACGGCGGTGAGCTCCTCGCGAAAGGCACTCGGCGTAGTCATGCACTCCACTGCGTACGTGTTGGAGGCTGCGGCGGCTAAATGGAGTGAGGCGGCTACACAGATCGCGCCGGAAAAACCTACGTGAGGCGCGAATTTGACGTCGAATATGTCGGCCAGAACGGCCGTCCTCAGACACTCGCTGATCCCGCCATGGCGCGTGACGTCCGGCTGTATGTAGTCGACCGTACGGGAGGTTATCAAGTCCGCGGCATCGTGCGCCGTGAACTCGGACTCGCCGGCGGCAAGCGGCACTCGGGAGCGCATTGCAAGACGGTGGTATGCCTGCCGGTTCTCCGGATTCAGCGGCTCTTCGAGCCACTCGAGCCGGTGCTCGGCAGCGCCATCCGCTATCTGGAGCGCTTCGTGCTCGGTGTAGATGTAGTTGGCGTCCACCATGATTGTAACGTCATCGCCCACGCATTTTCGGAGAGTGGCGATTCGCTCGAGCTCCGTAGGGACCGATTCGCCGATCTTCATTTTTATCTTATCGAAGCCGCAGCTTCGGATGCGCTCCGCGGCGGATGGGACATCCTCTCCGACCATAATGGAAGAAGCGTACACCGGGACACGACTTCGCTCATATCCGCCAAAGAGCTGATAGAGCGGCCGCCCGAAGGCCTTTCCCTTGATGTCCCAGAGTGCAATGTCGATCCCTGCTATCGCTTCGAAGAGGATCCCGCCGGAGCGGCCGTTGAGAGTCGATCGCAGCTCATCCCAGATCGCCCCTATCTCCAACGGATTCCGGTCCAGAAGGCGCGGGCGAAGAAGATCTTCCACCAGGCGGGCATACGCCGTCGCGCCGAACCTAGCAAGACACTCCCCGACCCCGAAAATGCCGTCATCGGTGTCGACCCGAATGAGACAGATCGATACCATCGTGTAAGCTCGTTGAGAGGTGCGTTGCGGCTGATCATACCGCAAGCTCAACGGAAACGCTCGTACTTGACGAATTCTCATTTTCACCCCTTCTTCGCTCGGGAATGTGCCGGGTGGGTTGGAGGCGCAAACGGCGGTGAAGACTGTCCCGATGCAAGTCCCGGCGACCCCTGGCAACGGTTGCTTAGAAAATACTGACAGTGTATGTAAGTATTCACGACTATACTATACAAGGAGAGTTCTTGTGTACGCAAGTCGCTGGAACCAGTCATATGGGGCCGTCATGTCCGCCGGCTTTGGGCCGGAACACCCTCGTGCTGCCGGAACCGCGCCACGTTTATTGCCTTAACTGTGGCCCCGGAGGGTGACGACCGGACAAGACAGAAGCGATTTGACAGCACTGGAAAGTGGGTCTATAGTTAATTGAATACACAGGGCGTACGGAATATGCGTCAATCGGAAAGTGTTGAAGTAACAGGAGGTGCTGTTATGGTTGGTAGGGTGCTATGGATTGTGGGTGTGCTTGCATGCGTAGTTGCGGTCGGCCTGTTTGGTGCAGGTGCGCAGGAGGTGGAGGATCCGGACGCTCCGGTGGATCTGCGGTTCACGGTGTGGACCGGGGCAGACAGTCATCTACAGCTTCTCAACAGCATCGCGGAGGACTATTCGCAGGAGAATCCGAACGTTTCGGTGGAGTTCGCTACAATTCCGTTCGCGGATTACGTGACTAACGTTACGGTACAGCTTGCGGGCGCGGACAAGCCGGATGCCGGGTGGCTGGTGGAGACAAACGCGCCGGAATTCATCCAGGCAGGCGTTGCTCGCGACGTGCGCTCGGAAGCGGAACGGTACGATATGGACGATTGGTTCGAGCCGGCCCTGGAGTTGTGGCGTGACGGAGACAGGCTCTACGGCCTGCCGTTCTCAACCTCCCCCTTTCTTATCCTGTACAACGTGGACCTCTTCGAAGAGGCAGGAGTTCCTACTCCGCGTGAGCTCTCTGCGCGCGGTGAGTGGACCTGGGAGCGGTTTGCGGAGGTTTCGCAAGCTATCCGGGAGGAGACCGGCGTATACGGGTTCCAGACAATGGATGGGCAAGGGTTCGACATCCGTGTTTGGCATACCCTGATTCCGATTATGCGCTCCTATGGGACCGATGTGTGGGACGAGGACAACAACGTCACTCTCAACACTCCGGAAGCCGTACAGGCCGTCCAACTCTTTCATGACATGGTCTTCCAGGATGAGAGCGTTGTACCTCCCGGCGATCGGAGCGATTTCTACGTGGGCGACGCAGCGATGACGGTGGGCCAGATCAGCCGAGTACCGCAGCTTGAGGAGGCTGATTTCGAGTGGAGCATGGCGGTTATGCCGGAAGGACCTGCTGGCCGCGGTGACGTCATAGGGCAGGCCGGAGTAGTTGCGTATTCCGCGGGCGAGCACGGCGATATCGCGGCTGATTTCGTGGGCTTCATGACGAACAAAGAGAACGTCGCTCGGCTTGCTGAGTTCTTCCCGCCGGCGCGAAAGTCGGTGCTTGAATCAGAGGAGTTCCTCGCCGCCAATCCGGATATACCTGCTGAGCTCATGCGAGAGGTAGTGGCGGACAGCATTCAGGTGGGACGCGTTCTCACGCCCCATGTGAACTTCTCGGAGATTGATCTCGAGTCTCGCGGCGCATTCGACGAGCTGTGGCGGAGGGATGCGGACGTGCAAGCCGCGCTCGATCGAGTTGCCGAAGTAATCGAGCCCCTGTTGCGTCAGTAGACGGCCGGACCTGACTGCGACCGAGCAGCGTTGGAATAGGCCGAGCAGCGTTGAAGTTGCAACAGTACCGGAGGTGGAATGCCGCCGCTCGCGGCGGCATTCGCTTCAGTCAACGTAGGTGGGAGTGGAGATGACTCAGGCACGAAGGAACAGCATCAGTGGCTACTTGTTTATTGCGCCGCAGTTCGTCGGGTTTCTCGTGTTCGTACTCGGGCCGATCGTTGCAGTGTTCGTTTTCAGTCTTCAGAGCCGGAGTCTTCTCACCGGTGAATCGACGTTCATTGGACTGCAGAACTTCCGGCGCATGTTCTTCGAAGATGGACTGTTCCTGGTGACCATGCGGAATACGCTGGTGTTCGCCGGGGGCCTGGTGCCGGCGAACATGGCCCTCGCGCTCGGTCTTGCCCTGGCTCTGAGTCGAGGTCGCCGGGGAGTGGGGTTCTTCCGCACGGTCTATTTCGCCCCGGTCGTGACGTCCGCGGTGGCGTGGGCAATCGTGTGGCGTTTTCTCCTGGAAGCTGATAGAGGACTGGTGAATCAGTATCTCTCGGTTTTCTCCATAACCGGTCCCAACTGGTTGCGGGAACCGGGCTGGGCGATGTTGAGCGTAATCGTCAATCGCGTGCTTAAGAACCTCGGGATGAACATGGTGATCTTTCTTGCCGCCGTCATCAACGTTCCGGGCGAGTACTACGAAGCCGCCACCCTGGAAGGAGCAAACGCCGTTCAGCGTTTTCGCCACGTAACGTTTCCGCACATCATGCCAACGACCATGATGGTGTTGGTGATAACGCTCGTGGGGTCGTTTAAGGTATTCGACACCATCATGCTGATGACCCAAGGAGGCCCCGGCCACGCAACCACGGTGCTTGTGTATTACATCTACTTCCAGGGTTTCCGGGTATTCCGCACCGGATACGCGAGCGCATTGTCGGTCGTGCTTTTCGTTGTGGTGTTTGCCCTGACGCTGGCCCAATGGTCGGCGCGGAAGAGGCTGTCTCACTATGAGACGTGAGATCGGAAGAAAACCCGCGGATGGAGCTAAGTTGGTCTCGCCGAAAGGTTCCGGGAGTCCCTCGGTGACTCCCGGCCGACTCCGGGTGTTCCTTCGGGCGCTCGTCTCCTCCAGGGTGCGTGGGAGACTCGTCTGGTACCTTGTCCTCGCAGTGATTGCTATTCCGTTCTTTCTCCCGTTCTGGTGGATGGTTACTTCGTCATTCAAGACCGCTACCGAAGTGTTCGCCGATCCGTCGTTCTTCCCCTCCGCTTGGCGATGGGGGAACTTCATCGACGCCTTTCGCTATCAACCGTTCGCTCGCCACTACTTCAACAGCGTCTATATCGCGGTCATTGTGACGGTCGCTACGGTGTTGATCTCGTCGCTCTCGGGATACGCGTACGCTCGCCTCCGCTTCGCCGGGCGTTCGTTGCTCTTCGTTCTCATCCTGAGCTCACTCATGATGCCCTCCGAGGTGACGATCATTCCCAACTTCTTCTTGATGAGCTTTCTAGGGCTCACGAACACGCACTGGCCGTTGATTCTGCTTGCGGTTCTCGGAGCTCACGGAGCGTTGTCGACTTTCATTATGCGCCAACATTTTCTCATGATTCCGGGCGAGCTCGAGGATGCCGCGCGGATCGACGGGTTGGGCAATTTCGGCATATTTCTGCGAATTGCAATGCCGATTGCCGGGGCGGCGATCAGTGCGGTGACCATTCTGACGTTCTTGCACAGCTGGAACCTGTTCCTGGAGCCGCTCGTTTTTCTCAACGAGCTGAGGCTGTTCACCCTTCCGCTGTCGCTGAACAACTTCAGAGACGCGTACGGTGTGCCGCTGTGGCATCTGCAACTTGCTGCTACAACCATGTCGGTTGTGCCCATTCTGGTCGTCTACATCATGGCACAGCAGAAGATCAGCAGCGCGCTTGCATTCTCGGGGTTGAAAGGATGAGCCGGAATGGCAATGCGCCGGCCGGCAGAAGAGCCTCGTCTCTCCGTGCAGGGCCGGCCGGCGGCTGTGCCCGGGAGAGCTCGAGTCGAATGAATTCCAAGCGGAGGGAGACATGAGCCGATACGATCTGGCGGACAAGACGGCGGTTGTCACCGGGGCGGCGCGCGGGCTCGGGTACGCCATCGCACAGCGACTGGCAAACGAGGG
>PWGF01000502.1 GCA_003554375.1 Spirochaetaceae bacterium | reverse complement strand
GCCGAACGGTGTGGCGAGCGGACGTACAACGCCGCCATCCTTGTTTCGCCCGCCGGCCAGATCGCGCTGCTGCACCGGAAGATCCGGGAGCTTCCGTTTGCGCAGGCGCTGTATGCTCGGGGGACCGGATCAACGTCGTCGAGACCCCGTTCGGGCGGGTGCGCCTCCCGATCTGCTCTGATCTCCGGGCGGAGGGGAACCCGGTTGGGAATGCGCTGGGGCTGATGGGTGCGCGACTTGTGCTCTCGCCCTCGTCTTGGGCCGTGACACCGGCCCACGACAACGAGCGGGCGCCAGCGGATCTTGGCGGCAAGCTCGGGCAGTATACGCCGACGCCCGAGCCGCCCGGTCTGTGCGTCACCTCCGACGAGCGCCGGACGGCTATACACCTACCTCTGCGCCTCGCTTTGCGGCGCCGGCAAAGCCTGCTACAGTTCCGTGAGGCAGGTGCTATGAGGCTCAGCGAAGACGAGGTCATGCTTATCAAAAAGGTAGTGGCCGACCACTTTGGGCCCGATGCACGCGTGCGCCTCTTCGGGTCGCGCGTCGACGAGGAGCGGCGTGGCGGAGATATCGATCTGCTGGTCGAATCATCACTGGCGCCGGAGGAGGCGTTTCGAGCCAAGGTTGAAGCGCTGACCGATCTCCACCTGGCGTTGGGGGAGCAGAAGATCGACCTCGTTACCACCGCCGCCGGCCACGACCACGAATCCCGGCCGGTGGTCGAAGCCGCGCAGCGAACGGGAGTCTATCTGTGACCGGTGAGGAAGCGGCAGCGAGTACCATTCGCTCGGCGGCGCAGGCTTCGGTCGGCCATGCGCCGCAGCGGGCGATGGTAGACCGTACGCCCGCCCCGTCGCCGCGGCGCTTCGATTCGGATGGATTTCGATTATAATCGAAATATTCCTTTCTCAACTCTACTATTTCGATTATAATCGAAGAAATGATCGAGATACGTCGCGGGCGCTACCACGACTTTATCCGTCGCTTTCTGGTAAACGGGATGATCAAGGTCATCACCGGTATGCGCCGGGTCGGTAAGAGCGTGTTTCTGCGGCAGCTCGCGTCGGATCTCAGCCGGAGTGGCCGCAGGGTCCACTACATAGACCGCGAGTCATTTGACTGGGACCACGTCCGTACCGCGGCGGACCTCGTGGCGGCTGCGTCCGGCTCCGACAGCACCGACACGCTTATCGTCGACGAGGTACAGACGATCGATGAGTGGGAGCGAGCTGCTGCCTCGCTGTCGCAGACCATGGATGTCCTGGTAGCCGGTTCCAATGCCGCGCTTCTCAGCGGGGAGCTCGCCACCCGCCTCGCCGGGCGGACGGTAAGGATTCCCGTCTATCCGTTAAGCTTGTCCGAGTTCCGCGCATTGCGAGGGGCGCGCGGTCAACGCGACGAGCTGCGTGACGACTTTCGCGATTACCTTCGCTTCGGCGGCCTGCCGGGGCTCCTTCATGGCGAACTCGACGCGGAAGTCGCCTATCCGGTACTCCGCGACATCTTTGACACCATCGTCTTGCGCGATGTTATCCAGCGCCACGCGATTCGCAACCCGTCCCTGCTCGAAGCCATCGCGCGCTTTGCCATGGACAACATCGGCAGCCTGATCTCGGCAAAGCGGATAGCCGACTTCCTGAAGTCACAGCGGCGCGCGACCGCCGTCGATACGGTACTCGACTATCTTCGGATGCTCTGCGAAGCCTATGTCCTCCATAGGGTTCCCCGCTTCGATATCCGCGGCCGTCGCCACCTTGAAGTGAACGACAAGTTCTACCTTGGCGATATCGGACTGCGCTACGGCTTGCTCGGATATCGCGAGAGCGACATCGGCGGAATCCTCGAGAATCTCGTGTATCTCGAGCTGCGCCGCCGTGGCTACGACGTTTCGGTCGGCACGCATGCAGACCGCGAAATCGACTTCGTCGCCACACGCCCGCCCGGCGAGCGCCTCTATATTCAAGTTGCTTACCTGCTCGAACGCCCGGAGACGATCGAACGCGAAATCGCGCCGTTACTCGCCGTCGGCGACGCACACCCGAAACAGCTCCTCACCCTCGATGAGCATCAACCCGGGGATCTTCAAGGCATAACACACCGGAATATCCCCGAATGGCTATCTGAAGACGCGTAGCACCGGAAGGACGCGGAGCACCAAAGTCCGTAAGCTGCACGTGGCGGGCGCGTCCGACAACCGGGTCGACGTACACGTACACGATACTCCACCTGAGATCCTGCATTGATTCAGCCAAGGCCGTCGTCCGAAGTGGCGTCGAATGCCGCGGCGGCGTCTCGTACGTCCTGGACAAACAACGGATCGTCCCCTGATTGCTGTATCTTGCGGCGGATTCCTTGACGGCGGAGCTCGGCAAGGCGCCGGGTCAGTGCGTCCTGCACGAATTCGTTCATGGATTCAGCCGCTCCGTTCTCTACGGCCTGACGAACGCTCGCCACGAGTTGTGCATCGATCCGGCAAGTGACCTTGGTCTTCATACGGCAATAGTACCATAGGAGTGTATGGTAGGAGAGCCATATTATCAGCCGGCCTTTCGCCGAGGAGTCGGAACCGTCATCGGGAATTCCATGGGCTCGCTTTCGCGGTGCCGGCACGCTATACCAGAATCACCGTGTCCGAGTAGCGGGGAAGAATCGAGTCGCGCGTGACCAGCCGTAGCGGTTCGCACAGCGCCTGTGCTACAAGCATGCGGTCAAACGGATCCGCGTGGATGTCAGGCAGCTCTTGCACGTAGGACGCGTGTTCGCCGGAAACCGCGAGCTCCCGGTAGCCGGAGATTCCGAACCAATGTCGCGCCTCCGGTGCGCTCACCGGCATTGCCTCGGGCTTCAGGTTGTGCTTAATCGCGATCTCCCACAGCGATGCCGCGCTGACGTACGGCGTGTTCTTCGTGTCCGCGATCAGGCCCCGCGCACGGCCGGAAAGCCTCGCGTCGTCGCAGATGGCCCACAGCGCTACGTGCGTGTCGAGCAGTAGTCTCACTCGTTATCCTCTTCGGACTCCGTTCGTCCAGGTAGGCCGCGTTCGCCGAGAGTGTCTGACGCTGTGCCGTTAGCTGCAAAGACCGCAGAAAGATCCCCGTATGGTGCGTCGATGTCTTCCGGAACCGCGAATGCTCCGCGCGCGGAACCGATTCTTGCGGCGGCCGGAGCGCCCGTTTCGTAGGCAACCAGTCTTGCGACCGGCCGGCCGTACCGAGAAATAACCACTTCCGACTCCGGATGTTCCTCGAGCTCGGCAATCAGCCGAGACAGGTGCGTCTTTGCTTCCAACATGTTAATTGGTGTACGCTCTCTTGCATCCGAATCCATCATGACTAAACTTAGTCAACATATCGGCCGAGGTCAAGTCAGACAACTGTAGCGGTTGCGGAAACGGCTCTGGATGGTTCTCCTGAGCCGGTGCGGTCGTGG
This sequence comes from Spirochaetaceae bacterium, assembly GCA_003554375.1. Lineage (GTDB taxonomy): Bacteria > Spirochaetota > Spirochaetia > DSM-27196 > SKKC01 > PWGF01. The sequence goes on along the minus strand of PWGF01000502.1, from coordinate 3,324 downwards.
GTTGAGAAACGCTTGGGGAATCTCTGACCCTGTGGGGTATAGGTTGTATTTATACCTCAGAAGGTATATGATGAGTCATGGACTATACCGTCAGGACCGCGGGGCAACTGGGCCAGATACTGCAGGCTCTGCGAAAGGAAGCGGGGTGGACGCAGAAGAGCGTTGCCGATCGCTCGGGCCTTCTTCAGAAGACCGTCTCGGTTCTCGAACGGGAGCCGGAGCGGGCGACGGTGCGGAGTCTCCTGGCCCTTGTCGCGGCTCTTGATGCCGACCTCGTGGTTCGACCACGCGTGCCTGCTCATGACGAACAATCGGAGGCGTGGTAGCCATGGCCCGGCGGCGGAGCGGCGGTCCCCTCGCGGTCTATGCAAATGGCGAGCGCGTGGCCACCTCGACTGGGGCGTTTGATCTCCTCCGTGAGATAGGGCGCGACTGCGTGGGAGCCGTTCAGATTCTCCCGGACGATGTCGAGCCGCCGGATGTACACAGAGTCGAAGCTTCTCCGCTGACCGAAAGCGACATCGCCGAGCTGCTCCGCACTATCCCCTCGAGCTCCGTTGCCTTTCCTGCGGCTCGCGAAAATTTCCGAATCTCCATGGCAGGTGCACAGGAAAAAACGGCGCTCCTGTTCCACGATGGGCGGTGGCTGCGTCCCCGTGCGGCAACGCCGACCACGCACATTCTTAAGCTCCCGCTTGGAACGGTGACCACCTATCGGGTTGATCTTTCGCGATCGCCGGAAAACGAGTGGCTCTGCGGCCGCGTCCTCGCCGCGTACGAACTCCCGGTGGCCGAAAGCCGGGTAGCGCAGTTTGAGGATCAACGGGTACTCATTGTAGAAAGGTTCGACCGAGTTTCGTCCCGGGATCGCTCCTGGATAATCCGCAGACCCGTAGAGGACTTCTGTCAAGCGACCGCCACCCCGCCCGGAGAGAAGTACGAGTCAGACGGTGGTCCCGGTATTGCGGACATACTGGCCCTGCTTGGTTCAAGTCAGGAAGCGAAGGACCGGGAGCTGTTTCTCTCCGCACAGATCCTCATGTGGATGCTTGCCGCGCCCGATGCCCATGCCAAGAACTTCAGCATCTTCCTGGAATCCGGCGGACATTATCGGCTCACGCCCCTCTACGATGTCATGTCCGTCTGGCCCGTCGTTGGTCGCGGACGGAACAGCATCCCGCTCGAATCGGTTCGAATGGCCATGGCGGTCAGCGGAAAGAACAGGCATTACCACTGGGACAGGATTTCCGCTCGCCACTGGATAGAAACTGGCCGCCGGCACGGAGTTCCTGAAGCCACGACTGTCCACATAATCGAGCAGCTGATTGAACGGACGGAGGCAGTCATCGATCACGTCGGCTCCCAAGTGTACGGCGGCTACGATGAGGCGACCGCGTCGGCCGTATTCGACGGCCTTCGAGTATCCGCCCGCCGCCTGAAACAACAGCTTGAAAAGTCGGCGGGGTAGACCTTGCGATTCCGGAACGGAGCGGTTGGGTGAGTTCTGAGCAATACCGCAGGGTGCTTCCACGTGACCGGGACGGTGTGCAATCCCAGTTGTGATCAGCAAGCCCTATGTATTCTTTTGCCCGGGGCGTGAGCCGTTCAGGAGCCAAGGTCCAGTACAGCAGCGCCGACGTATCGAAAATAACGACATCCACCGGCTCACGAGTCATTCCATTCTCCCGTCGTCGGCAGATCGGGATCCTGGTGAAGCACAAGCTGCCCTGTCATATCGCCAAAGACCTCGCGGACATCACGCTTGGGCGCGTAAGGTTCCACAAGAACACACGGCCGACCATGATCCGTGACGACAACCGATTCGCCGGTTGCCTCGATCTCACGCATGATCTCGAGCATTCGGGCCTTGAACTCGCCTTTTGCGAAGGTCCTCATGCGGCGTGATATGACCATAAAAGTGGTCATAGTCAAGAGAATTGCGCCGGCTGGCCCCTGAATCTTGCGTGGAACACGTGTAAAATGGCTAAAGGTGTTACACAGGAAAGGGTGTGAAATGGCAAACGTAACCATATCTATCGACGACGATGTGCTGAAGCGTGCTAAGAAGATCGCGATCGATCGTGATACAAGCTTCAACGGGTTGGTGCGCGAATATATCGAATCCCTGGTAGCCCGCGAACAGCGGCGGCGCGAGCTTCGAATTGAAGAGCTGGACCGGCTCTTGGAAGAAAGCACCGCGATCGTCGGTCCCGTTACCTGGACTGGGGATGAGCTTCATGAACGGTAGCGTCTTTTTCGATACGAATGTACTGGTCTATGCCAACGACGCCGGATAACCGGAGAAGCACCACACTGCGCTAACACTTGTGAAAGAGGTCTTGCATGCGGAAAACGGGGTGATTTCGGTCCAGGTCTTGAGCGAATTCTGGGTTACCGTCACGCGTAAGATCCAAAGGCCGCTTTCTTTATTCGATTGCTCGGCAGGAGATCGAGCTGTTCGGACTCATGACCGTAGTCGATCTGGATTTTGTACTCTTCCACGACGCATTACGCCTGCAGCAGCTCTATCAGATTGCGTACCGGGATGCCCAGCATGTGGCCGGTTTCGAGATTGAGAAAGCTGAACCGTTGGTGCAGGCGTGGTGGTGCTCGAGCAATTCCGGGCATCGGTGGGGCTCCACCGGCTGAGGCTTCGTTTCGTTTGTCCGTCATTAGAAAACCGGAATCCTCGTGAAAGATGAGGCCCCCGGTCATATCGGCAAAGAGCTCGCGGACGTCACGCTTGTGGCGTAGGGGGCCACGACAATAAACGAGCGACCGCGATCCGTGACGGCAACCGTTTCTTGTCCGAATGCGCCGCCCCCGCTGCTATGGCTCGACTCCCCGGCCATACACCATCCGGTCGCGTGAGAGATGCAGGCTAAAATGACCGAGGTATCGAGACTGCACATTATTTCCGAAGCCGACCGCAGAGCGCGTGTCTCCGAACTTCGCAGCACATTGGCGAACTTTTTGTAACAAAATGATTGGAGAATACTTTTTGTGGTGTTATACTGGTACGTAGTTAAAAGGGAGGGACTATGGCACGTATTCTGAGTGTATTAGGCCTTTCGCAATTGGGACGGCGAGAATTACTGATCCCGTTCATACTGCTGTTGATTTTCAGTCTTACCATTTCTAGTTGCCGCAATCCTTTCGCCGATCCGGACGATGATGAGCACAAGTTAGATCCGCCCGCGGTTACGGCCCTCCTGGACGACCAGGGTGATTCGGTGGAGTCGCCGGTTGAGGTGGTGGACGACGAGAAGGAGTACACCCTCGAGCTCGAAGACGGCGTGGATCCGGCCGACGCAGAAGGGCTTG
>PWGF01000382.1 GCA_003554375.1 Spirochaetaceae bacterium | reverse complement strand
GGTGGGACTGCTGGTTGGTGCGGAATCGCACCACGATCGAGCCGTCGTCCTGGTGCTCGATGACCTGCTGCGGGTGCCAGGTGCGCTCGGCAATGCGGGACGCTGCGTGATCGCGGAAGCGGATTGCGACATCCACCGCAGACTCGTTCACAAATACCCCGAACGACGGGTCGATGTAGTCGCCGGCCCGGAAGTCCTCCGGTGGCCGGAAGTGCTCGGAACGGAGCGTTGCGCGCTGGATCCGCGTCAGCGCGTAGATGCGAATCTCGGCGTGGTGGTGTGCCCAACACAGCAGATACCACTCTCCGTGGTACCCGACAAGGTGCAGCGGGTCCACCCGGCGCGCGACCGCCGAGGCGTATCCGGGAGCTCGATAGCGGATATCGACGGTGAGATCGCCCTCGGTCAGGTGGAGCGCCGTAGGGAACTCCCAGCTCTCTTGTGAGTAGTAGTACCCGTGGCGCGCCGGGTACTACTCGATCGGCGCGCCGCGCTCACGTAGCTTCTCGATGTCGCGCTTGACTGTCCGCTCCGACGGTTCCTCACCGAACGCATCGCGCACCCCTTGCACGAGCCGGCGTGCGGAAGGATAGTCACGCCGGTACCGGAGGCGGTTGTCGATGTATGCCATGCGCTGCATCTGGGCACGGAAGCTCATGCCGGCATTGTAGTCGACGTGACCGTTCCGTCAACAACAACGCGACCGCTACACCGCTACACCGCTGCACCGCTACATACAGATGCCGGAGGAGATTTCGCGATACAGCTCCGGGTGCTCGGTGGCGAGCTTCCGGAACTCCGCCTCCGTGTAGATAAACAGGTCGACACCGACCGGGAAGCGCCTTGGAAGATAGTCGGGAAGCCGTTCGCGGCGCGGTCGGTCGTCGTGATCGACGATTATGCACAGATCGACGTCGCTTCCCGGCGAGAACGTGCCTTTAGTCCACGATCCAAACCACAGGATGCGCCGCACCGTGGAATCCCGGTCCTTCAATTCCGCCGCAAACTGCCGTACCGCGGCGTCGATGAGTTTGGGGTCAGTGTACTTGATCTCTACAGAACCGGATGATTGCCTTGGCACACTCAACGGCCACCTCTCCTTCGTTCCTGGTATAGAAGTCCGTGGGCGCTCCGGCGTCAAAGCCGTTGGGATAGCGGGTGGGAATGTAGTGCTTATCGAGCACCTTGGCGTTTTCCACGAGCGGCTCGGGCACCTCCGCAATCTCGGCGAGCCCGCCCAGGAGAATCGTCAGGGTGTGCCCCCACGCATCACGGCCACTATTGAGGAACACCGCCTTGATCGCCTTCTCTGCCGCCTGCTGTGCGGAGAAGCAACACCACTCAAAATCCCCTGCCGCCAGCGAGTTCTCGGCATGCCGGAGATCGGCATCGGCCTGTTTGAACCAGTCGGCGCTCCGATTGGGCATACCTCCATTGAACACCAAAACTCGGCCGCATACAACTCGCCGGCGAACAGAATAAAGAGGGGCGCGGGAAGCGAGCGCGGAAGCCGCGGAGTACGTCCATTTCGAGCTCTCTCGCTTGCTACGGAGTCGCTGAGTACACCCGATCCCTTTTCCACCGCTTGGGTCGAGCCGCCCGGGAACGTCCGCGCCTCGGTCGGCGCTATAGGAGCCCGCATAGTACTAGTGCCTCTGCGAGGCCGGTAGTCTCTTCTTCATTTTCTTTGCTTTCCGTAGCGGAAGAGCGATTTAGGGCTTGACCTTAGAACGGTTGTTATTTATTATAACAGTAGATATACAGTACAACAGTCGTTGTACGCTATAGCGTTCGTTATCTTTGGTCGCCGTATGCGGGGGCGAACCAGGAGGACTTGATGAAGCAGCCCAGTGTCTATTCCCGCTCGGGAATCGTAGATGCGGCGTACGAGCTAATCCGCGAACGTGGATGGAGCTCGGTATCGACGCGCTCCATAGCAAAGAAGCTCGGCTCGTCCACTATGCCGATCTACTCGCATGTCAACTCGGCAGGCGATCTGGAGAGGGAGCTGCAGGGGCGTGCTCACCGCGCACTCTTGGAGTATCAGAACCGGGCGTATACCGAAGAGCCGCTTCTCAACGCGGCATTCGGCTACGTGGCGTTCGCCCGCGATGAGCCCAACGTTTTCCGGTTCCTGTTCGCCGAACGCCAGGGAGCGCCGGCAGCATCCGGGAGTCCCTCGGAAATCCTCTCGCAGATGAGAGAGACATTCGTAGAGCAGTTCGGTGAGGAAAGCCCGGCCGCGGTGGCACTTACCCACATGCCGGCTGCGGCGCAAGAGGAGCTCGTACGATACACGTGGGTATTCACCCACGGGCTGGCGACGCTTGTGAGCTCGGGAACGCTCGGCTCGATTTCGGATGACCAGATTCTGAGTTATCTCCAACGCGCCGGATTTGCGTTCTACTTGGCGGCAACCTACGGGGAGACCCCGGAAAACACCAACCACAGGAAGGGCGATCTGTAACGGCAGGCTCCGCCCACGGGAACGGCGCTGTGTGACGGCGGGCTTCGCCCACCAGGACGGCGCTCGGTAGGTGCCGGCGTCGCTTCGGCGCCACTCCGGCGGCGGATGGATATGAACTCAATAAGACGGGACCCCGGCAAACGGGTAATCCCGACAGGAGGTACCAGGAAATGAACGGGCAGGTACGGAAGGCAACGGGCGAATGCTCGTCGCACGCGCTTGAGGTGAGCGACTTGCGGAAAACATACGGCGATACCGTCGCGGTGGATGGGCTTTCGTTTACCGTTCCACGGGGGACGATATTCGGTCTACTGGGCCCCAACGGCGCAGGCAAGACGACGGCGCTCGAATGTATCGAAGGGTTGAGACAGCCGGATGGCGGCACAATCTCGGTCATGGGAATCGATCCGGTCTCGCACCCGCGCAGGCTCTGGAATGCGATCGGCGTACAACTGCAGACTTCGGGGCTTCCGGAGACCATGACGCCACGGGAAGCGGTTCGCTTTTTCAGTCGTTACCACGGCAAGCAACCGAGTTATGGCGTCATCGACCGCTTCGGGCTGTCCGCCAAAGCGGATACGCAGTACGGCGCGCTCTCGGTCGGGCAGAAGCGGCGCCTCGCTCTGGCGCTCGCCGTGGCCCACGAGCCTCGTTTACTGTTCCTGGACGAGCCTACTGCGGGGCTGGACGTTGAGTCTCGCATGGAGCTGCACGCGATGATGCAGGAGCTACGCCAAGCCGGAGATACGATAGTACTGGCAACACACGACATGGCTGAAGCGGAGAAGCTCTGTGACCTCATCGCAATCATAATCGCCGGCAAACTTGCCGTCGTTGGAACGCCCGCCCAGATCACCGCAGCGGGAGACCGGAGGAGCCGTATCACCGTTTCCTCATCCGCCGGCGCGCTCTTTGGCGGACGCGCAGGAAGCCGCCAAGCAGTTCCCGCCGGAGCTCAGGCCGAAACCCATAGCGACGCCGAGCGAGCGGCCGGGGCGCACGGTGCCGGCGTGCAAGCGGGCGAGTCCGAACCCGGCGGCGCCGACCTGCCCGACGCAGTGTTGACCGCGGTGCGCGACGGATATCTCCACTACCACTCGGAAAATCCCGCTCGCACGGTCGCCGCTCTCCTCCGGATACTCGAGGAGGAGAATGACGAGCTGCTGGACCTGAGAGTCGAGCGCCCGTCGCTCGAAGAACGCTTCATCGAAATCACCCGGAGGAACGGAAAATGAACGCATTTGTGGCCCATCTTTCGTACGACTTCAAGACCGGCATTCGGGACAAGTCCCTGATGCTCATGAACTACCTCTTCCCCATCGGATTCTTCCTGATGATCGGGGCCTTCATGCCCCGTATCAACCCGGAGTTCCTTCAGATCATGGTCCCCGGGATGATTCTCTTTGCCATCATGTCGGGAACACTGCTCACGATACCGTTTACCATCATCGGCAACCGCGAGGCGGGTATCCTCCGGAGCTTTCGCGTCAACGGCGTTCCTGCCGGGGCGTTGGTAACGATTCCGATTGTTGCGGCCGTCGTGCATATGGCGGTTGCCTCGGTAATCCTCACGGTCGGAAGCAGCACCCTCTATGAAGCCGTAATCCCCACGAACTGGGGGTGGTTCACCTCGGTGTTCATGCTGGCAGCACTCTGCTTTGCGACGTTCGCGGTTCTCATCGGGATCGTGGCGCAATCGAGTCGTTCGGGAACGCTGGTCGCGCAGGCGATCTACGTACCGTCCATCATGCTCGGCGGCCTCATGGTGCCGGAGGAGCTCCTTCCCGAGGGACTCCTGGCCGCCGCCTCGCTTCTTCCCGCAACACATGCAATGCGTGCGTTCAATGGGCTGGCCTTCTCCGCTGAAGGTCTGACAGCGGCCGCGGCACTTCCGCTCGCCGTCCTCACGGCAAGCATTCTCGTCAACCTGTTGCTCTGTCTTGTGCTCTTCCGTTGGGACACGCAACCGCTCAGCCGGTTTCGCCTCGTCGTAGCTGCAACCGCGGTGGCGCCGTTCGCGGTGAGCGTTGCCCTTGTTTGATCGAATGCTGCCCTCGCTCCGAGCGAGGGCAGCAGCCCTGCCGGCCGGCGGAGTGCCTTGGTCGTGGCGGTCGTGGTCCTGGCGGTGTTCGCAGCAGCCCCGCCGGCCGGGGACGGAGGGCGCAATTCCAAGGTTGTGCTAATTCCCCTTCGAGTCCGCCATGGTACTTCATTGGTATGGAAAGACTAACCATGCATGACTGCTTCTACTATCGGGGCTGTGTTCATTGCAACTATGTTCCCAGCCCTCCTTACGGATACTGCTCACAAGATCTACGAGGCCGTTGGTCTTCGAACAGTCAATTCCGGTACCTGATGATAGGGCTGGGCCGGCAACCGGCCTCTACGTCCATGTGCCTTTCCGCAGAAGCCTCTGCCCCTTCTGCCCATATAACAAGGTGCTGTACGAAGAGAGCCTGGCATCAGAGTACGTGGATGCTCTGGTGCGGGAGATCGAGCTCCGTTCGCCGTGCGGGGATCGACCCCACGGACCAGAGCCCTTTGCCGGCTTTTCTGGAGCTGCTACAACCTCGATATCCGTGAGGATGCGCTCAGACGCGTCTCCTCACTAGGCCTCTCGCGCCTGGTCGCGCCGGAGATAGCCGTTGCCGCCGCGTTCGGTTGGATATCCCTATCGGGGCGGCTGGGGTATTATGGCAGAAGGGGGATGCATGTTGCCGGCGACTCTGATTGCCTATTTCTCTGAGGGCCAGGCAGCTCATGAGGCGATACGACGGCTTGGGAGGGCAGGTTACCCGCGTGCGGCCGGCATCGCGCGGGCCGCGGACGGCAAGATTCGTAGGTTCAGTCCCTTCTTTCGCCGCCGGATCCTTGGAGCAGTCGCGGCGTTCGCTCTCTTCGGGGCGCTTGCCTTCTTGGCAGCGTTGGCCGGCCTTCAGCTAACCGGCGACGTGGCGCCATCGGTTGCGCCGTTGCTCGCGTTGTGGCTGCCCACCTTCGGGCTGTCCGGCCCAGTGTTGGCGGCCATGGCGGGCGGACTGACCGGGGCTTTGCTGAGTCTGGTCTGGATACGGCGATCGCGACATGGCGTAGAACAGCAGATATTGGGAGATCACAGCCGGCTGCTCGCTGCGGGCGAGACGGCGGTAGTGGTACGCGCCCCAACCAGCGGACTCAGGGCTGCGGTGACGTGCCTTCTCGAATGCGGTGAGAGCCCCCCCGCGGTATTTGTTGTACGTCCCGAGCGCCCACCCCCGAACGTCGAGCACGGGAACCTCATTCTGCGCAGGCCGGCGCCCGGCGGAGGCCCGCTTACTGAACACGCGCGGCGTTTGGCGGAACAACACGAACTCGACCACAGGCGGCCCCGCAGCGCTCCGTTCTTGGAGTCACTGGAGCGACAACGTCGGTGGATACAGCAGGTGTGCGTGGATCTGGGCGAGGCGGTACATGTGGGACAAGCCGTGCCGGCGAGTGCTGAGTGGCTTCTCGACAACGAGTACATTCTAGAAAGCAACGCGCGCGACGTGCGACTGAATCTTCCGCAGGCGTACTATCGACAGCTGCCGGTGCTTGCCGGCGCAACCGATGTCGGCGTACCGCGCGTCTATAGCCTTGTTCGTGAGCTGGTCACGCAGTCCGAGTTGCTCCTGGAGAGCGAGAGCATCCTCACGTTCATTGAAGCCTATCAAGAGACGGAGCCTCTTTCGATTGGGGAGCTTTGGGCCCTCCCTCAGATAATCAGGACGGTGTTGATTGAAGCTATCGGGATCCTAGCCGGCCGTGCCTTGACGGAGCTGCGCGAGTCGGAAGCGGCCGCGTTTTGGGCGAACCGCCTGATCGCGAAGAACCGCTCCAAGCCCAACCAGCTCTTTGCAGCTATGGCCGACTTGACGGACGCTCGTCCGGCCCCAAGCCTATATTTTGCTACCCAGCTGATTGAGTATTTGCATGACGGGGGAGCAGCGTTGACTCCTGTCCAGGGGTGGCTTGAGCAGGTATTCGAGAAACCACTGAACGATCTCGTTCTGGGAGTGAAACGCCGGCAGACTGAGAACCAAGTGTCTATTGGCAAAGCGGTCACCAGCCTCCGGCGACTTGCCTTGTTGGACTGGAAGCATTCCTTCGAGCATCTCAGCCGAGTGGAACAGGCGTTGCGCCGTGATCCGGCAGGTGTCTACCCCGGCATGGACTTTGGCACGCGCGATCGGTATCGCCGCGCGGTCGAGGACATGGCCCGCGGGTCCGGTTTGGCTGAAGAGCGCGTTGCAGGGCGCGTGGTCGAGATGGCTGCGGCCGCC
>PWGF01000177.1 GCA_003554375.1 Spirochaetaceae bacterium | reverse complement strand
GGACATGGGCCCGCCATTCCAGAAATCGATCAGGAATCGATCGTGTTTGTAGATCAGATCCAACTCCTGCTCGAGCATCCACTTGCGCTGCTCGGGCTTTACCATGAGGTCGACCGTGTAGCTTCGGCCAATCGGCATGTAGTGGAATATCCAACCGTAGATTGCCCCCTGCTCGTCGAACATGTAGTCCATGAACTCGTTAGAGATGACCGTCTCCGCATTCTCTTTGGTGGCGGTGACCGAAATGCCAAACGGCACGCCGTGGCGACGCAGATTCGCCATCGCGTCCATGGTCTTCTGAAACACGCCTTTGCCCCGTCGGCCGTCGGTGTCCGCTTCCCAGCCTTCCACGGAAATGGCCGGGGTGATGTTTCCGAGCTCGGCCATGCGTCGTGCCACCTGGTCGGTAATGAGCGTGCCGTTGGTGTACATCATGAAGTAGTTGTCGGGGTGCTCCTCTACGACATCAAGCAAGCTTCTCCCCTTGCTCCTGTACATCAACGGCTCGCCGCCGGATATGACGGTGAAGTGCGACCCCCACTCTTCGCGCTTTTCGTTGATGATCCTCGTGAACACGTCATAGTCCAGAGTGCTCTTGTTGGCGGCAGAGCTTCCGGCGTAGCAGCCGGTACACTTCAGGTTGCAGCGCTTGGTTGGGCTGATGGTGAGGAATGTGGGAGGGTTGAATCCGTGTTGCTCTCGGAATGGGCGCATCCGCTCGTGCTCGTCGCTGAGCACGTTGCCGACGAAACTGGAGAGAACTCGTTTCCGTACCCCGGAGCCGACATAGCCTCGTTCGATCCCCCGGTCGATCGAGTGGAGCAAGTTCATTATGGCGCGCTTACGCATCTCCTGTACGCGCAAAGGCATGCGTCGGTGGTTGACTGCAGCGAAGCTTCGTGTCAGTCGGCGATCGATCCGTCTTAGCAATCTCTTCCGTACAGGCTTGATCTGTATTACGGCGTCGAGCGCTTCCGTGGCACCGTTTTTCCAAATCGCGTCGAGAAAATCAAGTGGCTTACTCATCGTGATTCCCCCTGCCAACGTTGGTAGTACCAAGGAAAGGATACTTATGCTTCCGACAGAGAATCAAGTGGCAGCACCAATAGTGAAATCTACAGATATAGCGTAAATGTCGGATGAAACAACACTATTGGACAGAACGGTGAACTATAAGAACTTCCATGTTTCGGTAGTGCCAAAGAGCGAAATTAACGTTACGTCCGTCCGAAAAATGGCGCTTCTGAGGTTTGTGTTTGCCCCCTACGCACGGGAGAACGCGCGGTGTAAGCGCCGCAGACGCCGCCGCAAATCGGCTATATGGGTTCCAATGAAAAGCGCCCAATACCCACTCATGACAAGCCCGAGAGTCAGGGCGAGGGGTGCGTCCAGGTCCCGTTCCATCACGCCGCGAAGGAAGAGAAATCCCTCGGTATAGGGAAGCACGATTATCCCTAGAAGTAGGAGAACGCCGACTGAAATCCACGTGCTGTAGGCAATCCAACCGGTGCCGCCGGCCAGATTCTGGCTTGCTGGGGCGGTTTGGCGTCGGAGTTGCGAGCCCGAATCCGTCTGCCGGGCGGCTACGCGTTCGGCTTCGGCGCGGACCGCACTCATTATACGGTCGGCAACCTGCTTTCGCCGATGCAAGTCATCCGGCGCGGAAACATCGGAAGCGTTCTCGAGGGACTTCGTTAGGCCGTCGAGCGCGCGCCGAAGTTGAGAGTACTCCGCCCTACAACGGGGGCAGTTGCTAAGGTGTCCCTGTGTTGTTGCATCGGGTTCGGCGCCGTTATCGAGTCGGAGAATGGCCTCCATAGCCTGCTCACACTTCATAGTATGCCTCCGCTTGGGTGTTTGCGAGTCGCTCGCGTAAGCGTCGCTTCGCCCGGCAGATGTGGGATTTCACGGTATTCACGCGGATCCCGACGATCCGACTGACTTCTTTGTGGGTGAGCTCGAAGAAGAAGAAGAGATCTACGCACGCGCCGGCCGGCTGGGGAAGGTCCGCAACTGCAGCCCGCAGCTCCTCCCGGGCGAGCGAGCGAAGCGCGGTCTCCTCTGTACCCTGTCGGGGATCCGGCGAATCGAGATACTCCGTCGTTACGAGGGATTTCTTCCTTCCCGATCGGTCGATCCCGTGTGTGTACGCGATTCGCATGAGCCAGGAGTAGAACCGTCCCCGACGGCAGAACTGAGAAAGACGAAGATACGCCTTGAGAAAGACATCCTGTACGTAGTCTTCGACGTCTTCTACTGCCCGGAAGAATCGAAACCCCAGGCGGTAGACCGGACGTTGATAGCGGTCGACCAAAATGCGAAACAGCTCCACTTCTCCTGCGAGAACACGCTCGACGATCACCACGTCCGACAGTTCGAGCGCTGCGGGGCTTTCGGTGTCCGTGTCGTGCGTGTTGGACTCGTGTTGGCTCTGCACCGGACGTTACTCCCTCTGGCGATCCGAGTACGATCCCGCTCCCCGGAACCGATAGAAGAGGAGCAAGGGAACACCGATGGCGAGCGGGATCAATCCGGCCAACAACAGGCTCGATCCCGGCTTGAGGAACAGGTAGAATATCGTAAGCGCAGCCCCGATCGTGGTGGCTAGGAGCCCGGCGAGAAGTGAGAAGCCTTCCAGATCGAATTCGGATCGGGGCGCGATTCCTTGTTCGATGAGCTTGATCTTCTGTTGGTGATTCCATAACAGATAGAAGAATGCAATTGTTGCTCCCGCAACAATCCCTACGATGGGGATAACGGCGATTACTACTTGTGCCGCTGCTGAGGCTGTCGCGTTCATAGGTGCTCCCGCTCTCTTTCGAGTTTCCACAATACCGGGCTGGATGCACGGTCGGTACCAGCCCTCCCGAATCTTGTGACGTCATTCCATTGTACCAGTTACCAACGACCCCTGATAGGCATCGGCCGGCTCTGACGTGGGATCCGTATTCGGCGCTCTCTTGACGCTCTCCGTCTCTCCTGATTTCCGGCGCTGTTCTCGGAAAAGCAAGCGCGTCATCTTAATGTAGTGATGGGCTTGAATAGCCATTGTGAAGATCATTACCAGTTGGTCCGGGCGCCGTCGGATCGCGCGGGCGAGAAATAGAAGGTAGTGCGGTCCATACCGGGAGAATGTCTGTCGCAGAAGCGATCTGAACGCAGCGCGCAGGTGCTTGGGGTGTATCCGTCTCCCTTCGCGCCTGTTCGCGGCAATCTCTTGTTTTTCCGCGTTCTCTCCTTCGCCTGCCCCGGCACAGCGGGAGACAGAGGCCGGCTCAGTGCCGGCCGGAAGAAGCTCCAAAAACCTCAAGCACCGGTTGAAGTACCGGGAGGGAGCGTAGATTGTCTCGAGGAGCCGGCGGTATCCCCGAGCGATCAACTCTTTAGGCAGCATCGGCCGAAAGTTCATGGCCGTGGACGAAAGATTGTTCCCCGCTGAGCTACCGAGTAGACGTCCCTCTCTCTCCAGTCGCTCGTGGAGCTTGGTCTTGGGGAGTGCTGTGAGTAGGCCCACCATTGCGGTGGGGATTGCCAACTCCTCGATGAACCGGATCTGGCGATCAAAGATGTCCGGCGGATCGCTGTCGAATCCAACGATGAAACCGCCACTGACCTCGATCCCCTTCTTCTGAATAGCCCGAACGCTCTCAATGACGTCCCGTTTCCGATTCTGCTGCTTGCCCGCAGCTGCCAGAGACTCATCGACCGGCGTTTCAAGTCCTACGAACACCATGTTGAAACCTGCTTCCCGGACTAATTCGAGGAGCTCTTCGTCATATGCCAGGTTGATGCTGGCTTCAGTTGACAGGGCAAACGGGTAGCCGTGTGCGTGCTGCCAATCGATTATGTGGCGGAGAACCTCTTTGGCCTTCCCCTGGTGGCCGATGAAATTGTCGTCGACAACGAACATGCCTCCTCGGAAGCCTGAACCATAGGCTGCCTCCATTTCGGCCACGAATCGCTCGGGAGTCTTGGTGCGGACCTTGCGCCCGAACAGTTGCACGATGTCACAGAACTCGCAGTCGAATGGGCATCCCCGTGAGAACTGGATGGGCATGACACGGTACTTGGACAGTTCGAGAAGCTCGTAGCGGGGGATCGGTGTTTGGTCCATGCTTGGTTTATCGGATGGGATGTAGCGGGGCTTCGGTCGGCCGGCTTCGTAGTCAGCGATGAAATCGGGAAATACCTCTTCCGCTTCTCCCAGGATGAGATGATCGACGCCGACCACTTCCTCACTGCTTGAGGTAGGGTATGGGCCTCCGGCCGCAATGCGCACTCCGGCCTCGCGACACCGTCTGACCACGTCGTTCATGGAGTCCTTCTGAACGATCATCGCGGATATCAAGACTAGATCCGCCCAGCGGATATCTCGATCGGTCAAGCGGGCGACATTCATGTCGACGATTCGGCACTCATATTCCCGTGGAACCATCGCGGCTACAGTGGGAAGCCCGAGAGGGGGCATGAGCGCTCGCTTACCGTCCATCCGAATTGCGTAGCGGTAGCTCCAGTATGTGTCGGGTATCTCCGGATACACGAACAAGAAGCGTGGTCGCCTTTTGTTTCCCATGATCACCATCCTTATCGCACCGTTGATTCTCCCTACACAGACGTTTCGAAGCGGAGGAAGGTTGCAGCTGCCAATAGGCTTTGCTGATGTATCTCCGACCGAGGCCAAACGGAGTCGGACCAGTATGGTTCTGCGTCGGCGGCGAGGAGACGGTGAAACGAGCACAAGCCCATTCTCCCTACGGCACCACGCGTCGTAGGCGAGCGCCAAGGGGGCGCTCGCCTCCGCGCTTCCGGCTGCAGTATCCAACTGCGTTTGTCCTGATGTCCGATCGAACGTTCGTTGACAGGGCATCCCGGTCTCCATAGGCTGTGGTTATGGGTTTGCTGCGCCGGGCGTTGCGATCGTATCGCTGTCCTACCTATTTCAAAGTGCTTGTTGCCGCTTTCTTCGTCGTGGCGTCGGCTGCGGGCGGCGCGTTCCTCGGTAGCAGGGGAGTCATGACCGACAGCCATCCGGGAGTTCGCGATGCCGGGGAAATCGTTTCACCGTTTGAGGCCGACGTAGACGCCGACGATACGGAGAAAGCCGCGTTGAGGCGTGAGGAAGACACCTCCACCGCGGACCGTCCCCTCAAACCGGACCAGCACGAACGATCCGGCCGGCTAGGTGAGTCGACCGAACATAGCGACCCGGGAAAGAGGGAACAGCCGGAAAAGCCTGAACCGGATTCGGAACCGCTTCAGTTGCCGGACTCAGATCCGCCGCTGTCAGAGCCGTCAGAGCCGCTCGAGCCTTCACAGCCTCCTGAAGCGCCGGTATCGCCGGACGAAGAGTCGACGCGTCAGAGATCCTTCGTCGAAACTCTGGAAGTCCGCGCCGCCACGTGGCCACGGGGGAAATCGGGGGCGGCAAGCCTCACGTTTGACGACGGCACCAAAGATCACTACCGGATTGCTGCGCCGGTTCTGGAGGAGATGGGTGTCCGGGGAACATTCTACGTGATAACCGACAAAGTTGGCGGTGGCTTCTGGAACGACTCCGGCACCACTCGAGCGGTCATGTCCTGGGACCAGTTGGCGGCTCTGGCGTCGGCCGGGCACGAAATCGGAAGCCACAGCGCTACCCACTCGAATCTGACCGATGAGAGCGTGGATTTGGTCCATGAGTTGGTTGGGTCGCGACTGGATCTGGAGCGCAACCTTCCCGGCGTTCACGTGGACACGATTTCATGGCCGTCGTGGCAATCCAACCCTCGTGTTCAGGCGAAGGCGGACGGAGTGTATTTGGCGGCGCGTGGCGGTACCCCGTTGCTTGCACCTGGGCAAACGAACCCGATTGCAGCCGCTTCGCTAGCAGACCGTTACAACATGGGCTCTATTGGACTGCTCTCACGGCATTTCGACGGCTCTTGGGATAATGGTGCGTGGCTGGAGGCGGTGGACTCTGCACTTGAGATTACCGGGTGGGCGGTGCTCACGCTCCACGGGGTCCGCGGAGAAGACGTTCCCGCCGAGGGCGTGGGATGGGCAGCGGTCGAAGAAGAAGACCTTGTGACTGTCGTGGAAGAACTGCAGCGCCGCGATCTCTGGATTGCTCCGTTTCGCGAGGTGGCGGCGTATAAGCTGCACCGGGAACAAGGGGAGCTCTCGGTTCGTGAGTTTGGCCCCGACCGTGCGGTGCTTCGCTTCTCAGGAGCCCCCGCCGCTTCGCACCTTGACGTTCGACTCACGTTGCAACTACAGGCTGAGGAGCCGTTTAGCGCACTGTTGTCCGAAGACGGCGGCTCAATAGGCGTGAGCGCCTCCGGCTCCGTCGGCGCCATGTTCTCGGCGGAGGTGAGCGAAGCGGGCGGGAGCGTTCAGGTCGAACTCTACCCGGGGCAGGAGGTTGTTCTAGAGCGTCGTCGCCCCTGAGCACGGAGAGGGCAGGTATTGCCCGGCCGTCGGCTCATGCGCTCTCCGGCGCCGGATCGACAAAGTTTTGGGTGCGATAGCGAGCGAAGCTGAGTTGTGGCGACCAATGATCCGGGGCAAGTCCGGCTTTCATCTTCAACTGTTCCAAAAACAGATGGGGGTCCGGGATTTTTTCCCACACGGCCGGAAGAAGGGTTCCCCGTCGCGGCCCTTCTTGGACGATCAGGCCGTCTTCGCCGGGCACGATCTGAGCAAGGAGCTCGTCTTCGTTTGAAGCGGAAAGAAACTCGGGAGTTCCCAAGACCGAGACGCTTACCGTCAGGTGGTCCAGTTCCCCGCGCTCGATCGGGTCAAATCGCGGATCCCGCACCGCTGCGTCGACCGCCGAAGCCTGGACGTTTTCGATGAGCGGGCGATGCGCTACGAACGTCCCCATACAGCCTCGTAGCTCGTGGTTTCTGCGGAGCGTCACGAAAGCCGCCCCTGGCCGACTCAGTGACGCAGGCGCTTCGGAGGGGATCGGCGGATCAGCCCAGCCTTCTAAGCGTTGCTCCACGGCTCGACGTGCGAACCACGCCAACAGCCGCCCGTCCTCCGTGGGAATGTCAGGCTTCTCCCCCGGGGCCATCTTGGAAGAGCGTGTTTGCATAGCACTGAACGCCCCCATTTGCGTTCACCCTACAAGCTAGACGACGCACGATACCTCGTCAAGCACTCGTCGAAGGAGCTGATTGAGGTTGATTGAGACTATCGCCGGCAGAACGAAGCACAGAAGGGTGGAAACGGCGCAATGAGGGCTCTTGCGGGCTCTGCGTCTGTCTCCGGGATCATGGGAACCGATCTCGGATCCCGTCGAAACGGTCTTCGATTTCGTCCCGGGCGCGCTCTTCAGCTTCGCGCCGCGCGTCATCCGCCGCCTCACGAGCGCGTTCTTCAGCCTCGCGGCGTGCCTCATCCGCCGCCTCTCGGGCGCGTTCCTCCAGTTCCGCGCGGAGGTTGTCCGCTCGGTTAGCTAAGCGGTCTTCGAGGCGATCAATCTCTTGACGGTAGTTGCGAGCGCGTTCAGCATACGAGCGCAGGTCCTCATAGTACGTTTCGAGCTGCGCGATCTCCTCTTCGTATCGCGCGAGCTCCTGCTCGAGTCGGCGCTCAACCTCCGCCGTCACCCGTTCCTGGACTTCCGCGCGACGCTCCTGGAGAAAGCGATAGAGCTCGTCTTGTAGCGGGCCGTCGAGGTTGCTGTGCATTGTGACTTCGCCCTCCGGTGTGAATCTCAAGTCCAAGTCGACGTGCGGTACCGAATCGACGACGTCGCGGGCAAGGATCGCGACGCGGTTGTCTTCGACCACATCCAAGACAAGCTGATCGAACCGGAGCTTGAGTGATCCGGAGGGAGAGCCGGCGCGCCGGAGGGGCAGATCCCCCTCGAGGTGATACGTTCCTGCGGCGTTGCTGAAAGGAATAATCCCGGAGCGATTGCCGATCTGGAACTCGTAGCCTCGCATGCCGAGGTCCATTTCCATGCCGGCTGCGCGGCCACTGCGCATGTCAAGCACAGCGCGGAGGTCCAGCTCCCGACTGCCGTCCAGGTGCGAGAACGTCAGGGTGGTCGGCTCCCCCACTAACTGAGGATTGCTCGATACGGCCCGAATGCGCAACTCTTGCAGGTCAT
Source organism: Spirochaetaceae bacterium (assembly GCA_003554375.1). Classification (GTDB taxonomy): domain Bacteria; phylum Spirochaetota; class Spirochaetia; order DSM-27196; family SKKC01; genus PWGF01. Next base: position 17,305 of record PWGF01000177.1, on the reverse strand, counting down.
GCGCCGCGCGTTCTCCAACGGACAGCGCGACATGCTCAAACAGGATGCCCGGATACGAGTGTTCTGGAAACTCTACGGTACGCCCTGAGCGGCGAGTGGCATCCTCCACATCGGGATCGTCCCCGTCGTCACGGAGGCGCTCGATTGCGTCCCAAATTGTGCGTGCTCGACGATAGCGTTCGTTGAGCGGGTGATAGAGCTCGGGCAAAACCAGAGCGCCGACGGCGGAAGCGTCTGCCAGGTCGAATTCCGGAACCAGCTCACGGAGATAACCGGCATCCTCGGTGACTAGATCCGGTATTTCGCGGAGCTCACCTTGGTAGCGCTCATAGTCGGATTCCACCCGGTCGCGGGTCGCCCGGATCTCTGCTACTGTTTCATCGGCTTCCGTATAGGCACTGTTGACTGTCTCGTACGCATTGCGGACAGAGTCGATCGAACGGAGTTCCGATGGGTCGATCGCGAGTATCGCCTCCGCCTCGTTGCTTAACGATCGCACCCGGGATTCCGCCTCTTGGGCTCGGCCTGCGTAATGCTCGATGTCCCGTTCGGCGGCTTCCATCAACTCCATCAGGCGCCCCGGAGTCGCAAGCTGTTGGAAGTGTTTCTCGACGAACTCCCTGGGGTCAATGTCCGCGAAGCGTTCGGCTACAAGTTGGTCGAGCTCGGGTGGCCGGAGCGCGTCCGCATCGACACGTTCTTCGGCCTCCGGGCGACGGTCGGCCGGGAGCCGGCCGGAAGTCTCACGCTCGGTGTCCCAGCGCAACTCATGCGTCTCCACCGTGCGTGCAACGAGCTTGCCACGAAATAGTTGGGCGAGGTCCAAGCGGACTTCAGTGCGGCCAAGCTCGAACAGGTTCCGGTAGGGCTCGTGGCGGTCGGCCACCTCCAGAGATTCGAAAGAGAATCCGGGTTGTAAGGGGCGGATGCGAAGGTCGCCCAGTTCCACCCGGGCTCCGAACAACGATTCAAGCCCGGCGGTCGCCCCTTGCTCTATCATCCGATCGGCGAAAAACAGGATAACGATCGCGGCTATGCCGGCCACAACGGCCAGGAGTCCTACCTTGACCGGCTGCAGAAATCCTCGGTTGTGTCGTACCGCTTTGGCGATCTTCTTGAGCTTGCGGACCTGCGCTTGGTCGAGCTCCTGGTCGCGGCGATATACCTCTTCCCCCGGGGTGGGCCGGTAGAGGTCGCTAAGAAAGCGCTTCTCATCCTGTACTGCGACTCGTTTGAGAATTCGCTGCTCGAAACGCTTGCGCGGAATGGTAGGTGGAAAGAGTTTGGGAGCCTTTTGCTTCTTCGGCATAGCAGCCTCACCAGGTCCTTTGATAGAAGGCGTTTGCTCGCCGAATCCAGCCCGAGATACGTTGAACAAGGGGGAGCCGCGTGAACCAACGGACGGGCGGCAGTTGCAGAATCTTGGAGCGAAGTGTATTCCGGTACAGCTGCAGGAAGGCGCGTGTCGCCAAGTATACGGGCATCCAAAGCGCAAGCCCTACGAGTAACCCGCCCATGACGAGCGTCTCGTTGAAACCGGCGAATGGGGCTATCGGAAGGTTGTACGCAGCCGTAAACGCGCTTCTCAGCGGCTCGGCTGTCAGCACGGAATATCCAACGGCATCCAGCGCGGGGTCGGCAAGTGGGGCCGCAAGGGTGAACAGCGCGAGCGAGAGAAGCGCAATCGATAGATTTATCTTCACAAGGAAAAGCAGCGCGAAGACCGCGATCCAGAGCAGGTTACCTCCTGGGACGAGCGCCAAGACGAGTGCGCACGAAACTCCGGCGGCGACCTCCCCCGGGCGCCGGTTGGAGTTGAGCGCCGCAACGATTCGTGCGACAGCGTTTAGGACCACAGTGCACCCCCAAGGTGCAAGCGTAAGGTGTATCCAGGATGGGGTCAAGCTCAACGATTTGCTATGCAGATCGATCGGAGCCGTCTATAATTGCGAGCATGAGGCGAGCGATGCTGAGCGTTCTGACCGTCTCGCTGGGCGTTCTCCTTGCCGGGTGCGGTGTCGGAAGCGTATCAACCGAGGATCCCGGCCCGTTGCACCTTACGGATGCCGGCGGTATGGTGGACGTCGGCGTCCCGCCCGCCGTGCTTGCCGGCCCCAAAGAGTCCCTTCGGTTGACCGAAGAGCTGGAGATACTCAAAGACCCCACTCGAGAGCTCGGAATCCGGGATGTTACCTTGCCCCCGTATAGCGAGCGTTTTCTGCCTATCGATGGCCGATCAACCAGGTACGGCTTCCGGACAGACGCATTTTGGGTCAGATTCACGCTGCAGTCGGCGATGGAGTACGCTCATGAATGGGTGCTCGAGCTCGACTACCCGCTTGCCGACTCGATGGAGATCTATCTCCAGCTCCAGGGGGAATCGCCGGCGGAAGCTTCGGCCGGCTCGAACGCACGACCCGAACATGAGACGGCCGTGGTCGACGAGGTCGGGGCAGAAGGCCGCCGGCACAGAGCCGGGGGAGAGAGCTCGGAAGTGGGGATGGGGAACGGTGCACCTCTCGGCGCGGTTGCAGGCAGCGAACGCCTGCATCTCGGAGATCACGTCCCGTTTCGGGAACGTCCCATCGAGTTCCGGAATCTCGCTGCTTCCATACATATGGACGGTGGGGCAGAGGAGTTGGTCTATCTCCGCTTTGAGACGCGCGGTACCATGCGCTTCCCCTTGACGGTGCATGGGCAGCCGGCTTTTGCCCGGAAGGCTGCTTTCGATTACGGGCGCTTGGCCGCCTATTTTGCCGTGTTGCTTCTGATTTCCGTTGTGCATATTGCCGTCGGGCTGTACCAACGGGATCGCATCCCTTTGTACTTCTCCGGTTTTGCCCTGTTTGCCGTGCTCTTTGAATCGGTACAGAGCGGTATGCTCTTCACGGTCTTGCGCCCTGAGACTACTTACTGGAAGTTCAACGTCTACGTAGTAGCCGGAGCAGGCGCACTGCTATTTCTGGGGCGTTTCGTAGAGACGTATCTTCACCTCCGCGAGCGGCTTCCGCGAACTCAGTACGTCTTCCGAGCCATGCACGTTCTGTGCGTAGTCGTTGCCGTCGCAGGCCTTGTCACACCGGCGCCTGCCGCGCTCACCGTGTTGTCGGTATTCGCCGCTTCAGTCGCCGTGCTGTATGTGGCAACTGCGCTGTTGAGCCTACTGCGGCGAAGCCGCCCCGGCAGACCGGAGGTCTTTTTCGCGGCTGCTCTGGCGTTCTTCTTGGTTGGTGTGATCGGTTTCGCGCTCCGCGGCATGGGACTTCTTCCGCAGAATCTGCTGACACTCTATGGCCAGGAGATCGGCATGCTTGCCATGATGATCGTTCTCACCCTCGGTCTAGCGGAGCGACTGCGAACAATGAGCTTGGAGCGTACACGGTTCTCTCGGGAACTCCAGCAGTTGGTCGAGTCCAATCGGAAGTTCGTGCCGACGGAGTTTCTTCAGTATCTCGGTAAAAAGTCACTCTCCGATGTCGAGCTCGGCGAGAACATCGCTGAAGAGCTCACCGTTATGTTCGTTGACATCAGGTCCTTCTCGCTGCTCTCAGAACGGATGACGCCGGCCGAGACGTTCGGGTTCATCAACTCGTACTTAAGTCGCATCGCGCCAATCGTGCGACGCAACGCAGGCTTCGTGGATAAGTTCATAGGTGACGGAGTTATGGCGCTTTTCCCCAACAGCGGGGACGATGCGGTCCGGGCTGCAATCGAAATCCAGGACCAGATTTCTGTCTACAACCGGCAGCGGGCCACGGCAGGAGGGCCTCCCATCAGCGTCGGAATCGGAATTCATACGGGCGAGGTCATGATGGGAACGATCGGCGAGCACGATCGAATCGAGACGACGGTCCTTTCGGATACCGTGAACGTGGCGGCGCGACTGGAGTCGCTGACGAAGGAGTTTCGCACGCCTGTGCTGGTGTCGGAACGGGTCATCATGGAGCTCGAGGACCCTGCCACTTGCCCGTTTCGTTTTTTGGGACGGGTCCGGATCAAAGGGAAGTCGGAGGTCGTCGCCTGCTTCGAGCTCTTCGCCGGCGCCGACTATCCAACCGAGCTGCGCCGGGCTACGCAAAGCGAGTTCGAACAGGGAATGTTTGCGTATTTCGACCGTCGCTTCGCTGATGCGGCCGATCATTTCTCCCGTGTGCTGGAGAGCGATCCGGATGACCGCGCAGCCGCTATCTACCTGCAAGAGGCTCGCCGGTTTCAGGCGTATGGGATTGCCGGCAACTGGGACGGCGTCCTGTCGATGGATATCCGGCATCCGTGACGGCCGCCCCCCCAATGCCGGCCGCTCACCCCGAAGCCGGCGGCCGCCCACCCCGAAGCCGGCGGCCGCCCCGATGCCGGCGGCCGCCCCGAAGCCGGCCGCACCACCCGAAGCTGCCCCCACCCCGTGCTTGCTCCTTTTGCGCGTCGGTACGCTCCATGACCCTTCGTTGCGCCGCGGTAACGGTCGCGGGAGCGCCTGGGCTCTCCGAGCGTGCAATCGGTAACCTTTGTATGCTCCCGTTGTTGTTCGGTTGACAATATCTTGATACAATCTTGACATTCGCTGAACTGTATCCGGAGTTCAAGCCCCGGCGAAGCGGTCTTCCTCTCAGCGGTGGCGAAAGGTGGGTGCACATGAACAACGCAGCAGGTACTTCCATAAGGGTGCTCCATCAGCACAAACCGATTCAGCATAGCTGGTGTCAGGCCGATTCCCCACGGCACAAGACGGGTCAGGCCCAGCTCGGCCAGGCTCGGCTTCTTTGGCGAAAGCCCGGTCGAACTGGGTCCCAGCGTGTCAGGAGAACTCGCAGGCTCCGGCTCGTCGGGGTGGTTTTCTTTTTCGTGTGGGTTCTTCTTACTCTCTATCCGAGCCCGATGGATCTGGCGCGCAGCGTCTATCGTGTATTCAATCCCCCGGTTGATGCCGAGTACGCCGCCGCCTTTTCCGCGCTCTTTGCCGATGCCGTAAACGCGCATGAGATCGATACCCTCGTCAGAAGCGAGTTCCCCTACCAGTACGACTGGGTGACGTACAACAGGCCGTGGTATTTCCCCACCGTGCAGGAAGCGTTCGCCGCCATGGCGGGTGACTGCAAGACTCAGCTACTCGTCCTCGCGTCGGTTCTCGAATCGCGGGGGATCCCTTACAGCTTTTCGGTCTCACCGACGCACGTCTGGGTGGAGTATGACGGCAAGCCGGTCAACCGTATCGAGAATGCGCAGGTCGCTATGTTCAGCTCGGGGAGCGACAGGTCTCTCATGCGTCCCTCGCAGTTCGATTTCGCGCGGTCGTTCGACAGCTTCTGGACCGCCTTCTGGGGCTACATGCCGGCCCGGGTCAAGCTGTCGCTGCTCATCGGCCTCGTGATATCCATCGTGCTGATTGCCTCGGCGGGGGTGGTCGTGGAAGGCGCCGCTGTGCTGGACGACAGTGCGGAAGGCCTGGCCGCCACGGCAAGCAAAGCCGTCCCAAAGGTGGCCGAGCACCTTTCCTTCGCCCTGGCTCCCATAAATCCGATGTCGGCCGAACCGGCGGGAGTCCGCGCTTCCGGGAGTGCCGGCCCCCTGGGAGCTCCCGCCCCTTCGGGAGCGGCGAGCAAGTCAATGTCGTGAATGCCGCCCTTCCGCTCACCCGGTGGCGTAACTACCGGAAGGCGGGGACACGCTCCGAGCAAGCGCTCGCCGCTCCCGGGTTTTACGCCCCTGGGCAATCCGGCCCCAGCCTCGGCGAAGGGCCTGACCTTGGCGGCCGCCGCCGGCACCGCGGAGGGGCCGGCCCGCCGGCCTATGCCGTCCTGACCAATTCCTTGACCTCCTGACGCACCGCTCGAATTCGCTCGATGGTCGGGAGGTCGTAGGGGCACGCCTCCTCGCACGTACCGCACTCCGTGCAGTTGGGAAGCGTCCGCGCGAGTTTCGGTGCGAAGTCGTTCCTCAGTTTCTCTTCCGGCATTCGCTTGCGAAGCCCCGCGAAGGTCATAGCCGCGGTCACCGGGATCCCTTCCGGGCACGGCCGGCAGTATCCGCACCTTCGGCAGAACGCGGTTCCCAGCCGCCGCGCGGTCTCCTCCGCACGGCGACGGGCATCTCCCTCCAAACCGCGCCGTTCCTCCACGACGCGCACGATCTCTTCGATCTCCGCTGTCGTTTCGATCCCCGGAATCGGGACCAGCCGGGGAGCCCCGCTCAGAAACCGGAAAGCGAGCTCAGCATCGCGGAACTCCCTACCGCACATCGGCTTCATGACGATGACCCCCAGGTCACGCGCCGCCACGCTTATAGAGTCGTTGACCAACTGCGTTTGCCCTGCGTCCTCGTCCGATCAAACGGCTACAGTGGACTCGGTCGGAAGACCATGGGAGAATGGGGCAGAACCGCAACGGTGCAAGGAGTGTTCCCCGGCGGTTCGGAAGCTGACCAAAAGTCCGACAGGAGTTGAAGCCTATGGAGAGTGGGCAATCCGGCGGACCACGGATCGCCATCTTGGGGGCGGGAAGCATATCGCTCGGTCCTTCCATCATCAACGATCTCCTCAGCCAGACGGAGCTCGACGGGGCGGTTCTGACACTCATGGCTCCTCATCAGGAGCGCCTTGGGGTGGTAGAGCGGTGGGCGCTGCGAGCGGTTCGCCAAAACGGACTCCAGACAGTGATTCGCGCCACGACCAGCCGGCGAGAGGCGTTGTCCAATGCTGATTATGTGCTCGCTCTGTTCGACGGCGGTGGCTTCTCGGCATTCGATGCGGACTACCGGATCGCGACGTCGTACGGGCTCGACATATGTATCGGGGATGCGATGGGGCCTACCGGGATCATGAAGGGGTTGCGAAACATCGCGGTGCTCGAGGACGTTGCCCGGGACTACCGTGAGCTCTGCCCTGAAGCGCCGCTTCTCACGTATGTCAATCCGATGGCGCCTTTAGTTATGGCGGCGGATTCGCTCGGTATTCGCGGATGCGTTGGGCTCTGCGGCGGTATAGAAGCTACTCGCGAACTGATCGGAGAGTGCTTGGAGCTCGCTCCGCAACAGCTGCAAACCCACTTCGCAGGGATCAACCACATGTGTTGGGCACTTCGGATCGAGCATGCCGGCCGGGACCTATATCCTCTTTTTCGAGAGAGAATGACCCGCGCGGAATGGCGAGCCGCGGAACCTGCGCGGGCTGAAGTGCTTCAACACTTTGGGTATATTCCCACCGAGACCTCCGGTCATCTTTCAGACATGCTTCCGTGGTTTCGGCGGGACGCAGAGGCGCGACGGCGGTACGGTCAGGCTCCGGGGTACGCGGGCGCATCCGGTATTTACCACCGTTACGCGTCGTACCTTCAGGAGCGCCTCGCACACGCGGACTATCTCCGCTTTGAGGACGGTACGCTTGCAAAGCGCAGTGGCGATTACGGTGCCACCATTGTCACGGCACTTCATCGCGGTCAGTCTGTCCAGGTGTACGGGAATGTCGTGAACAGCGCGCAGCTTATAGGAAACCTTCCTTCCTACGCTGCCGTAGAGGTCCCTCTTCAGGTGGGTGCAACAGGCATCCACGGTATTGAGGTAGGAATGCTTCCTCCGCAGCTCGCCGCTTTGTGCACAACGAATCTCCCCGTGCACCAACTTACCGTCGCGGCCGCATTGCAGAAGGATCCCGAGCTGGCGGCAGCTGCCGTGTCATTGGATCCTTTGACGCAGGCAGTGTTGGACTTACCTCGGGCTCGGGAGCTCGCTGCCGAGCTCCTCGTGGCCAATGCCGGTTTGATCCCGGAGGAGCTAAGCTCGGGGCTGGCCCCGCTACTTCCGGTCGGCGCGGACGCGCCGGCCACGCCTCGGCGTTCTTCGTTTCCGAGCGACGGTCCGCTCGCGGCGCTCCGTCGCTTTGATCGGCGCCGGAGAGGGGAGAGTCCGGGGGCAGCGGCCGATCGAGGTACTTGATCGCAAAAGCCGTGCGTGAACGGGTGCGCGTGAGCTATGGCGAAAACCGCGGGAGAACCTCAGGCCGTCTCCGTGATGGTCCGGACGGAATCGCGCTGAATCAGAACCGAGTCTACAACGGTACGTGTTCGAAGGGCGGATTCCCCGTTATGAATGCGTTGGAGGAGGATTTTGGCAGCGAGCTCTCCCATGTATTCGCTTGGATGGTGAATTGACGTGAGACGGGGATGCGACACCTGCGCCACTTCTGAGTTGTCGAATGAGACAATCGATACGTCTTCAGGGACACGGATGCCGTGTTGTCGCGCCTGGTGGATAAACATTATGGCTTCGTCGTCGCTGGAACAGACCATGGCCGAGGGAAGCGTGACGCGACCTCGGAACAACTCCCTAATTTGCCGGTAGGTATGCGCAGGTGAGGTTTGGCCTTCGATTCCTACAAGCCAATCGTCGTTGAGCTCGACGCCCTTCGTCTCAAGGAACCGAACCACGCCGTCCTTCCGAAGAATCTTGGGCCGGTAGTTGAGGCTATACAGCATGCCTACGTGACGGTGCCCGCGCTCCCATAGGTATTTCGCTGCCTTCATCCCTGCGTCTATGTCGTCCAGAACCACGCTGGAAAGCGGGCAATCCGGATATTCGTTGTCAAGTAAGACCACCGGAGTTCCCTGTCTGTCCAGTTCGTAGAGAGCTTTGGCGTTTGTTGTTTCTCCCGGATACTGCACGGGAGTCACTATGATTCCATCCACGCCCTGTTGCCGGAGTGAGTTGAGGAGGCTGCTCTCCTGATTCAGATCGTAGCGCGACTCGTTCACAACAAGGTGATAGCCTTCGCTCTGGAGTGCCCGGTTACATCCATCGATGATTCGGGGGAAGATATAGGAGGATACCCGAAGGCATACGATACCGACCATCATCGAGTTACGCTGCGAACGGCGCACACAAAAGCTCCCCACCCCGTGACGGCTTTCTACGAGCCCACTTTTGATCAGCTCGTTTACTGCTTGACGCACTGCGTTCCGAGAGACATTGAAGTTGGCCATGAGCTCCGATTCCGAAGGAAGCTTCTGGCCGGGAGTAATGGTGCCCGCTTCTATGGCTCGCCGGATCGATTCCATAACGGTTTGGTACTTCTTCATCACCTTCGCTCACCGATCTCTCAAACTCGTTGGTATGAGTAAGAGTGAGTGTACACGAGGTCTGTGATCTGTGCAACAGAGAAACCAGTTGATCTTGGCCGTATAGAGAGTCAAGTCCATCAAAATCCCTACGTGCCCGTCCAATACACTGATCGGTCCTAATAAAGCGTACCCATGAGCGGCGAAAAACGTGAAGATTTTGCTTGACGGCCGACTCTAGCGGTGCTACGATCGTAAACATATTGGTATAAGTACGTGGTATAAGTAGCTCGGGATGAGCCGGGCCGGAAGGGACTAGTCCCGCCACGGTATAGTGGGCGGGTCGCCGGAAAAGATAAGGGCTCGGCGAGCCCTCCTCCGGCGTGCAGTTGCGCAGGGGCATGTTGCCGGGTGCCCGTGGGTACCGCGGACCCGGCTTGGCCGGACAAGGAGGCACGTATGACTATTGGTTTTCACACGGACGCGTTCAACTCGGCGGCGTTCAGTTTCGAGAAAGCGCTTCAATGGGCGCAGGGGAACTCCGTTCCGCGGATAGAGTGCGGGGTGCTCGAAGGTGTGAGCTGGATTCACGGTCTTGGGTATTTCCCGCATATATCGCTTACGGAAGACCCGTTGCTATTGCGGCGAAAGATGGAAGGGTATGGGGTCCAGTTCTCTCAGGTGGACGCTGCGTATCCGCTTTCCGGGAAGGACGGAGCTACGTGGGGTGTCTCGTATGTGCTTAAGACGATCCCATGGGCCAAGTTGGCAGGATGCCCCAACATCGCGGTAACCGACGGTCTTCACCGTCCGGAAGACATGAGCGACGCTGAAGCCCTGGAGGCAATGAAGCGGAGTTTCGGCGTTATTCTGGAGACCGCGGAAGCATACGACATCAACGTCAATATCGAGTTGCACGGGTATTTCACCACGAAGCCGGAGATGCTTGAGAAAATGCTCGCATTTTCCGATAGCCGGTTCCTTGGCCTCAACTTCGACACCGGCAACACCTACATTGCAGGTCACGATCCCGCCGAGTTCCTTCAACCGTTCATCCCTCAGGTGAGGCATGTGCACATAAAGGATGTCTCGGCTTCCATGGCGGAGGCGGCAAGAGGTAAGGATACCGGGATCGCCATAAGCCATGCATCCATCGGAGACGGGGTAAACGCCGATGGGATCGGGCGTGTGCTCGTGATGCTTCGTGACGCGGGATATGACGGGACACTGAGCTTGGAATGCGAAGGCCAGGGCGGTCCGCTCATAGAAAAATCGTTGCGGTGGGTCCGCGCCAAGCTGAGCGAGCTCGGAATTGCGGAAACACAGGATCGATGAACATGCGGAAGCATGCTCGGAATGAAAGGAGGGAGATGAATGACGGGAAGGCGTCGCCGGTAGTCGCCGCCGGCATCGGAGATGACTACAGGCGCGGACAGGAGAACGGCGTGACAGCCGTCGCCATAGTCAGCCGGCGTCGGACCGCAGGTATCGCTAAGGCCATACGGAGCCGGCGTCAGATCGCGGATGTAGCTTGAGGAATTGTGGCTCGGGAAGCGACGACGGGCGGAGGCCTTCGACAGGGCGCCGATATCCAGGAATCGGTACCGGATGCAGCCGGCAGCATGGGATGCCGTGCAGATTAAGTCTTACTGTTTGAACTGTTTGAAGGGCCTTTAATTACGCCTTCAAACAAGGGAGGTTTCATGAACGTAAAGCGTTTCGTGGTTATTTTGGCACTTGTGGTCGGCCTGCTGTTTGTAGGAAGCGCAGCCGCATTCGCCGCCGGACAGGTGGAGGAAGAGCCCGACAAACTCACATTCGGCTACATCACGCCGGGACCGGACACGTGGTACGCGATGGTCGTAGACGGATTTACCTATGCCGCAGAGCGCGTCCAGGAAGAGACGGGCATCGAAATCGAAGTTGATGTCCTTAACTCCAACTACGACGAGGAGCAGGAGCGCTCGAATATCCAGACACTGATCGACCGTGGCGTCGACGGCATGGGTGTGTTTTCCTTCAACCCCCACGGCGCCACCATTGCCGCCCGGGAAGCCGCGCGCGCCGGGATACCTCTTGTGACCGTGGACAATGTCGGGCAGGCCCTTGAGGAGGAAGATATCGTCGCCGCCATCGACTTCGACTGGGAAGGCATGGGCGTGGACGTGGCGGAGTGGATCGCGGAGAACCACCCCGGTGACAATATTGCCGTGGTGATGGGGCTCTTCGAGCACCTGCCGGTCCAGTTCTTCCGAAGCACCTTTGAGCCCACCGTCGAAGAGCTCGGCCAAAACGAGATTGTAGAGATTAGAGACGGCCGGTATGATCCCGAGCGGGCGGTCGCGGAAGTCGAGGACATGATCGAAGCCGGTATCGACTTCGAAACGCTCTTCGTTTTCAACGAAGAGATGGGCGCTGCGGTGGTGCGGATGCTGGACGCCCGAGGGCTTCTGAATGATCCCATCCGTGTCGTAACGACGAATGGAGCCCCGTACGGCCTCGAGCTCATCGAGGAAGGGAAGATCAAGTATTCGATCAGTACATCACCGGGGTGGGAAGGGTTTATCGCCTATTTGACGCTTCATTCCTACGTCACGGGAATGAACGAGGAGCGCAACCGGCAGATTCTCCTGCCGAATAACCCCATCACTCCCGAGACCATCGACGATCCGATGAAGGTGGTCCCGTGGGAGACAAATCCGGTTTGGCTCGATCTGACCTCTGAGTACTTCCCTGAGTTCGACGGACTCTACTAAGGCAGCGGGCAAGAGCCCCGCGTACCGGAGACGGTATGTGGCGGCAATGGTTTCGACTCCGGGAGGCGCCTTCGCGCGCCTCTCGGAGCATCGGCTTTGTGTGTAACACGCGGGCGGTTCCGCGTGAGGGAGACAGCGCAGTATGGGTGAGCCCTCAACAACGCCAAGCCCGCTTCTGCAAGTGCACGGGGTATCCAAGCGATTCGGGCAAACAGAGGCTCTCAATGACGTCTCGCTTACTCTGCACGGGGGCGAGGTGCTCTGTATTGTCGGAGAAAACGGAGCGGGAAAGTCGACGCTGATCAAAGTGCTCTCGGGGGCTATCGCACCGGACGCGGGAAGCGTCCAGGTAGGTGAAGCGGTCTACGAATCGCTTACGCCGGCGGAGGCCATGGAGCTTGGCCTGGCTACAATCTATCAGGAGGTCGAGCTCATCGATTCGCTGACTGTGGCGGCGAATATATTCCTGGGCCAGGAGCCTACCCAACGGATTCCGTTTCTCGTGGATGCGCGTGTCCAAAACGCGCGTGCACGCGAAATACTCGATACGCTCCATATAGACATAAATGAGCGGCTCCTCGTGGAGCAGCTTTCGGCGGCGCAGAAGCAGACGCTTCAGATTGTGAAGGCGCTTCACCAGGAGTCCAGTATCCTGATCATGGACGAGCCGACCAGCTCGCTCGGCCTTGAGGAGACACGGGCGCTCATGGGTCTGGTCCGGCGTCTCAGAGAGCGAAATCTGGGGATTATCTATATTTCCCATCACCTGGAAGAGGTATTTGAGATCGGCGATACCGTTATGATCCTCAAGGACGGGCGGCACGTGGGAACCTATCCGTGCGGCGAGGTGAACAGCGACTTTGTAGTCCGAAAGATGGTAGGCCGCGACGCCTCGGCGTTCTTTAGCCGCGAACCCGCGCCGATCGGCGACGTCGCGTTTCGCGCGGACAGTGTGACGTGGAACGGCATAGTCCGGGACGTCAGTTTCGACGTACGGAAAGGGGAAGTGTTCGGAATCGGCGGCCTGGTGGGATCCGGAAGAAGCGAGCTGGCAAGTATTCTCTACGGCGCAGCCCGACCGGACACCGGTCGGATCGTGCTTGGAAACCGGGAGCTTTCGTTGCGCAGTCCGGCGGATGCCATCGAACAAGGGGTGTGTCTTGTTACAGAGGATCGCCATGTCTACGGCATGTTTCCCGAACGCAGTATCCAGGAGAACGTTGCCGTGGTTCACAACGAGTTCACCCCGTGTCGCGTTGTGGGAACACGTTCGGAGGCGGCGCTTGCGGACTCTATGATAGACAAGCTTCGGATAGCGACGTTCGGCCGCGGGCAATCGATCATGAACCTGAGCGGGGGAAACCAACAGAAGGTAATGATCGCGCGATGGCTACTCGACGAGTACCGGCTCTACATATTCGATGAGCCGACCAAGGGCGTCGACGTGGGCGCGAAGCAGGAGATTTACGCTCTGATAGTCGACGCCGCCAGGAACGGAAAGTGCGTCATCATGATCTCTTCAGACATGCCGGAGCTTCTCTCTATGAGTGACCGGATCGGCGTGATGCGCGAAGGGCGAATGGTGCGGGTGTTCGATAACGACAGTGATCTGAACGAGCAGGAGTTGATTCGGTACTTCATGGGAGAGGAGGAAAACAACGGTGACCACGAAGCTCACACAGAACACCAATAAGATCAAGACAGTGGTAACGGCATTGGCGAGGAACCAGTGGTTCTTCGTCTTGGTCGTGCTCATAGTGGTAAGCGTCTTTACGCACTCCATGAATCCGCGGTTCTTCCGCCTCACCAACATTCTGAACGTGCTCGAGCGCATTTCCGTGCTCGGCATCGTAGCCGCCGGCGCTACCATTCTCATCGTCTCAGGCAACTTCGACATATCGGTGGGGGCCAACCTCGGTTTGAGCGCTTGCGTCATGGCGATTCTGATTCGCATGGGCTATTCATCGGAGGTAGCGGTTGCTCTGGGGATCCTTTCGGCGATAGGAGCCAATCTCGTCGTCGGAGCCAGTTCCGTACTCTTCCGGGCTCCTTCGTTTATAACCTCGCTCGCCTGTATCTCGGTGTTCCAGGGGACGGCGCTCGCCATAACCGGGGCTCAGTTCCAGACCATCTACGGGAGGTTCGAAGTGCTCGGCGCAACGCGGCTCTTCGGCGTGATTCCGCTGGTCTTCATCGTCTGCCTCGTCGTTTATGTCGCGGTTTTCGTCATGCTGTACTATACCCTGCTCGGCAGAAGGGTGCATGCCATCGGTAGCAATCCGAAGGCCGCATACCTTGCGGGCATCAACGTCAACGCCAACAAGCTGATTTTCTTCGCTATAAACGGCCTACTTGTAGGAATTGCCGCTGCGCTCTTTCTGTCGCGGGTTGGATCGGCGTCGGCTACTACCGGCCAGGGGATGGAGATCCGCGCCATCGGGTCAGCGGTTATCGGCGGCGCGGTGATGACCGGAGGGAAAGGGAGTGTCTTGGGAACATTCCTGGGAGCGCTCCTCATGGGCGTCATCGGAAACTCCCTGAATCTCCTGCGCGTGAGTCCCTATTTCCAGGACGTCAGTTTCGGCGTCGTGCTCCTGCTCGCTCTCGGCGTGACTTCCTTTAGCCACGCCAAGGAGCGGCGCGGCACAACCGGATAGAACAAGGTGGGGTTCCATGAGCCTTCAGAACTACCAGTTGAAAGATGCACAGATACGCGAACAGTTTGTTAGCACTTGGCAGCGGGACCCGGGCCGTTTCGCGCGCGCGCTCGACCTCTCTTGGAGCATCTGGGTGTTCGGGATCGAGCCGTTCGAGGAGAGTATCAAGCGGCTTGTAGCGAACGACATCCGCTTCGTCGAGCTCAAAGGAGACCACTTCACCCCGGACTCCGGCCTCGAGACTGCACAGGTGAAGGACGTGCTCGAACGGCACGGGGTGGGGGTTTCCGGAGCGTGCGGGATGTATACGCCCGAGAACGATCTCTCCAGCAACAGCGCGTACGACCGTCAACGGGCGCTCGACTACATCCGGGCCGAGATCGAGATCGTCGCCGCCCTCGGCGGGCACTATCTTATCGTAGTGCCGAGCGCCGTCGGCCGGCCCGTTCCGATCGACTCCGCAGAGCTCCAGCGCAGTACCGACACCGTGCGCCGGTGCGCCGAGGAGTTTGCCGCGGCCGGTATTGCCGCCGCCGTCGAGCCCATTCGGGCGGCGGAGGTCAGTCTCGTACATTCAGTCGATGAAGCACTTCGGTATATCGAACGTGTATCGCATCCGGGGATCGCGCACATCAATGGGGACATCTACCACATGTGGGTCGAAGAGGACCATATCGGAGAGGCGGTGCTCGCTTGCGGCGATCGACTCGTGAACCTCCATCTGGCCGATTCGAACCGTGGTGCGCTCGGGAGCGGTATGATGGACCTCGACACAGTGATCATGGCTGCGTATTTGGTCGGGATGAATCAGCCGGGGCGCTTTCTCACTCCCGAGCCGCTCGGAGCCATCCGGGATCCGTACGTTCGTGGTACGCAGCCGTGTGACGCAGCGGAGATGGATGCGCTCGTTCACGAGACCGTGAGCTACTTCCGTGCGAGGGAGAAAGCCGTGCGGGAGTTTGCGTTCCAAGAAACGGGGGTCTCAGGGCCTCAGGGAGGAGAACGGGTTAAGACCTGATAACCCGATGCTCGCCTCAGCGGCTGCCGCCGGGGCACATACCATCGAAAGGAGTAGTGACGATGGGACGACCCATTACATTGTTTACCGGCCAGTGGGCCGACATGCCGATTGCCAAGCTTGCCCCCCTTACAAAAGAGATGGGCTACGACGGGTTGGAGCTCGCCTGCTGGGGTGACCACTTCGACGTGCGCAAGGCGCTCGAGAGCGACGCGTACATCCAGCAGCACCGGGATCTCCTCGAAAAGCACGGCCTCCAGGTGTTCTGCCTGGGGAACCATCTCACCGGCCAGGCCGTCTGCGATCTCATCGACGAGCGCCACCGCGCCATTCTCCCCGACCACATATGGGGTGACGGAGACCCCGAGGGCGTGCGCCGGCGTGCCGCCGAAGCCATGAAGGACACCGCGCGAGCCGCAAGGGCCTTCGGCGTGGATGTGGTGTCAGGGTTCACCGGAAGCAGTATCTGGGCGAACGTCTACTTCTTCCCGCCAACGTCCCCTGCGATTGTGGAGCGAGGGTTTTCCGACTTTGCCGAGCGCTGGAACCCCATCCTCGACGTGTTCGACGAAGTCGGCGTGCGGTTCGGCCTCGAAGTCCATCCGAGCGAGATCGCCTACGATATCTACACCGCCGAGCGCGCGCTCGATGCGCTTGGACGGCGCAAAGCGTTCGGTTTCAACTTCGACCCCAGCCATCTCCAGTGGCAGCAGGTGGACCCCGTCGCGTTCATCAATCGCTTCCCCGACCGGATCTACCACGTCCATATGAAGGACGCCGCAACCACGCTCGATGGAACAAGCGGAATTCTCTCGTCGCACCTGGAGTTTGGCGACCACCGCCGCGGCTGGGACTTCCGGTCGATCGGCCACGGCGACGTCGACTTCAACGCCATCATCCGCGCGCTCAATCGCATAGCGTACGCCGGCCCTCTCTCGGTCGAGTGGGAAGATTCCGGCATGGACCGGGTGTACGGCGCAAGCGAGTCCGCCCACTTCTGCCGTGACGTCGACTTTCCCCCTTCCGACGTCGCGTTTGACGCAGCCTTTGACAGCTCCGCCGCGGACACCGGACCCGCCGGCCATTCCGGCTCCGCCCCCGGCGGCACCCCGAAAGGAGGCTGACATGAGCGATCGCCAAACCCCCGCAGCCCGCCGCCCGTCGCCGCTCAGGCTCGGCATGGTCGGCGGCGGCCGCGACGCCTTCATCGGCGAGGTCCACCGCATCGCCACCCGCCTCGACGGGATGTACCAGCTCACCGCCGGCTGCCTCTCTTCCACGCCCGACCGGGCGCTCGCTTCAGCCGCCGCTCTCGGGCTCCCCGAGGAGCGGAGCTATCCCACCTGGGAGGAGATGCTTCAGCGCGAGCAGGAGCTCCCCCCCGGGGAGCGGGTCGATCTCGTCGCCGTCGTCACGCCCAACCATCTCCACTTCCCCGTGGCCCGCGCCTTCGTGGACGCCGGGTTTCACGTCGCATGTGACAAACCGATGGTCCACACGAGCGAGCAGGCTGCCGAGCTCGTCCGGCTCGTCGAGACTCGCGGTACCGTCTTTGCCGTCACCTACAACTACACCGGCTATCCCATGGTCCGGGAAGCACGCGAGCTGATCCGCGCAGGGCGGCTCGGTCCCCTCCGCAAAGTCATCGTGGAGTTCAACCAGGACTGGCTCGCCGCCAAGCTCGAAGAGGAGGGCGTCAAGCAGGCCGAGTGGCGCACCGACCCCGCGCGAGCCGGGATCGCCGGGGCCATCGGCGACATCGGCTCACACGCGGAGAACCTCGTCGCCACCGTCACCGGCCTCCGGCTCGAAGCAATTTGCGCCGACGTC
>PWGF01000276.1 GCA_003554375.1 Spirochaetaceae bacterium | reverse complement strand
AGTACTACGGGCAGTCCTCCAAGCACCACGCTTCGTGATCGGGAGGGGCCAATGCCAGGAGGACGCTTGTCGTCATCGGGACGGGCCGGTGCCAGGAGGACGCTTGGTCTTGCCTGACCTCCTCTGGTCTCGTCGGGCTTGCCTGCTCTGGTCTTGTCGCTTCACGTCTCCTCCAGCTGATACTCTTTAATCTTCCGGTGGAGCGTCTTGCGACCGATACCGAGCACCTCCGCGGTCTTACTCTTGTTCCCTTTCTGTTGGAGAAGCGTTGCCCTTATGAGCTCCCGCTCGGCGTCGGTCAGGTTGGTTCCCACCTTGAGCTTGATTATCTCCGATTCCGACTCGCGCGCGACTGACGGAGGCAGATCGTCCTCAGTGATAATGGTCCCCTTGCACATGACCACCGCGCTCTCGATACAGTTGCGAAGCTCACGCACGTTTCCCGGCCAAGGATAGCTGTACAGTCGGCTCCGAGCCGCGTAGTCCACGCCTTCGACGTTCTTCCCGTTCTCCCGAGCGAACTCCTTCACGAAAGCGGAAACCAGAAGCGGAATATCCTCCTTGCGCTCCCGGAGCGGCGGGATACCGATATTCACGACGTTCAATCGGTAGTACAAGTCCTCACGGAATCTTCCTTCAGCAATGGCTTGCTTGAGATCGCGGTTCGTGGCGGAGATGATGCGGACATCGACCTCCAGGGTCTCCTCGCCCCCCACCCGTTCGAACGTCTTCTCTTGAAGCACCCGCAAGATCTTGATCTGCACGCTTTGGCTAATTTCGGCGATTTCGTCCAAGAAAATCGTCCCAGTATGCGCGAGCTCGAACCGACCGCGCTTGCGGGAGACCGCCCCGGTGAAGGCGCCTTTCTCGTGGCCGAACAGCTCGCTCTCCAAGAGCGATTCGCTGAGCGCGGCGCAGTGCACCTTGATGAACGGCTTGTCCCGGCGATTAGAGAGATTGTGCACCGCATCCGCGACCAGCTCCTTGCCGACCCCACTCTCCCCGGTGATGAGCACGGAGGCCTTCGTTGGAGCTACCTGCTGTACCTTCTCGAAGACCTGGTTCATCTGCGAGCTCTTTCCGATGATGCTCCGGAAGTGACGCTGTTGCTCGAGCTCCTCCTGCATCCGCCGGTGCTCCAAGACCAGCTTTCTGTTGGAAAGAGCCCGCGACACGAGCAGGCTGAGCCGATCCAGGTTCACGGGCTTAGTGAGGAAGTCGTACGCGCCGGCTCTCATGGCCTTCACGGCGCTCTCGATGGTCCCATGTCCGGTGAGGATGATCACGGGGACGGTAGGATATGACTCGACAACCTTCTGCAGGAGCTCCTCACCCGAGATCTTGGGCATCTTGAGGTCAGCGATCACGAGGTCGGCCTCTTCATGCTCCACTTTCTCCCATGCTTCTAGACCGTCCTTGGCCAGGAGAATGTTGTAGTCATCGAACTCAAGCGCTTTACCGAGCCCCTCGCGGATGTTCTTCTCGTCATCGGCAATCAGAACGTTGAACTTCATGTCGCGTCCCCCTCATAGCTCAGAAGCCGCGTCTCCCGCTGCGGCACCGGTAGGGTGATGGTAAACGTAGTACCGACTCCCTCCCTCGAGCTTACGGAAACCTCTCCCAAGTGCTCCTTGATGATCTTGTACACCAGGGTAAGGCCGATGCCGGAGCCCGATTCCTTCGTAGTGAAATACGGTTCGAATACCTTCTGCATCGTCTCTTCATCCATTCCAACGCCGGTATCCTTGACCTGCACCTCTACCTCGTCGCCTCGCCGGAGTGTGCGGATTATGAGTTGACCTCCGTCCGGCATCGCCGGAATAGCGTTCTTCACGATGTTTAGAAGGGCCTGCTTGAAATAGCGCTCGTCCAGCTGGAGCGCCGGAAGTGACTCTTCCAGCTCCAGAACGAGCTCGATCCCCGCTTCTTCGATCTCATACTGCGTGAATTCGGCAAGGTCCTTGATAATGGGGTTGAGCTCCCGCTCTTCCAAGGATACGTCGATTGGCCGTACGGCGAAGAGAAAATCGACCACGATTCGATTGAGGCGATCGACCTCCTCGTTGATGACGTCGAGATAGCTCCGCACGTCGTCTGAGCTCACCTGAGATGACTTCGAAAGTGTTTTGTCGACGAGCTGGAGATGTATCCCGATCGAACCGAGCGGATTCTTGATCTCGTGAGCAACACCGGCTGCCAAGGTTGTGAGGCTTGCCAGACTCTCAGCGCGGCGTAGCCGAGCCTCACGATTGCGCTGCTCTGTCACGTCCTCCACGTGCACGATATTGCCCTGGATACTCCCGGCACGGACAAGCGGCATCACGCTAATCCAAAGAATCCGCGTCATGCCGCCCTGCTCCAAGGTGAACTCCTCGTCGGACACCGACTCCTGGTTTTCCAGTGTCCTCTGGAGAAAGGATGCGATCTCTTCGTCTGCTACAGCTTCCCACGCAGTCTTCTCGTACAGGTCACCGCCGGAGAGCGGTATCAGACGGTCGATGCACTTGTTGTAGAAGAAAACCACGTGGGCGTCGTCACACACCAGGAGACCGTGGTTCAACGAGTCGAGCACGACTTCCAAACGCTCGTTCTCGGTCGCCAGGTCGTTGATTAGCTGACGAATCTGCGACTCGTCGAGCTTCGGAAGCATTTTGAGCGCGCGCTGGACGAACTTCTTCACGCTGCCCCCCGGTGCCGCACGGCGTAGTAGAGCCGCTCCAAGAGAAGCTCTATTGAGATATTGTAGGTGTCGGCGCGCTCATATTGCCTGTGGATCAGACGCCGCAGAAAATCGGCGCGTCGCGTTTCCATTCTGCCGTCTCGAAGGCGATCACGCAACAAGGTCAACATCTCCTCCAGGAAGTGACGGAAGGCTTCCCGTTCCGGCGCCGCGCGGAGCGCCTTTGCAAGCTCACTGACCGGACCGGTCTCGTGTTCGGGATCCTGAGGATCTTCCGCTGCCCGCAGAAAGCGCGCAGCGTAGTTTCCCAAATCACCTGCTCCTGGAAACTCGTGCCCAAGGAAGAAGCTCCTGATCGTCTGAGGCTGCTCCGGTCCGCGGAACACCCGCTGTACTACTTCGCCCGCTTCCTGCACTGTCCGTTCCCGAAAGTGATACTCTCGGCAGCGCGAACGTATGGTAGGCAGTACGGCCCCGCGCCGCGAGGTTGTGAGCACGAAGTGGAGATCCCGAGGCGGCTCTTCCAAGATCTTGAGGAGCGCATTTCGGGCTGACTCCCCAAGCCGATCCACGTTCTCCAGGATGACTACCTTGCGGCCGCCCCCGGCAGTATGCGCCCACGCGGTCATACGGCGCACCACGGAGACCGGAACTACGTCGTGCGGAAGCGCGTGGATGACCCGCGTGGCGCAATCCGTGGTCTCGTCTACGGTCTTCCCATAATCCGGCGGTAGCTCCCCGTTCGGCACGAGCGGCTCCATGGTCTCCTCACACCGCGCGAGCTGATCAAGCGCTTTGGCGATTCGATTCTCCTCCCCCTCCCACAGCACGGAGTCCAGACGCCGCAAGAGTTTCCGCACCGCCCGGACATATAGGAACCGCGCAGCACGCGTACCTTCCCGTTTCAAAGTCTCGCCGGCTGCAATGATCTCCTGAATGAAATAGCGGTCCCCTGCAAGCAGAATCGACGGATGAAGCAGCGGGCGCTGAAGGACACACGAATGACAGCCACACGTCCACTCTGCTCCGTGGGCGCACGTGAGGCCACGAGCCAACTCGAGCGCGGTAGACAGCTTCCCACTGTACTCCGGTCCCACGAACAGCATGGAATTGGGGACTCGGTCGTTTCGGTACTCCTTGACGAGACGACCGGTTGCCGTCTCCTGGCTCAAGATATTCTCGAACATAGTTGCCTGCACTCCCCTGCGCACTTCTCGAATGCATAATAGCGCGAGCACGCCGTACACGCCACCGGACGCAGGGCGCGTACGGCCGCCCTCGCCGAGCATCTCCGCCGCGGACGGCTGACTATAACTAACCCCGAGTATCCGAGAGGCGGAGGGGCGCGGTCACGCACAGCGCCTACGTCTCCGCTCACCCCCCGAGTATCCGAGAGGCATAAGGGAGGAGCGGAAGAAGCGCCTCAGCAAAGATGCTGTCGCGGAAAACCGGCCCGGCATTCACGAATGGTTGAATTTGCAGGATTAGAAGAAGCACGAATACCATGGTCAAACCTTCCACGACTCCCAGAAAGAAACCGAGCGCGTGATCCAGGTTGTCGAGGTTGATCCGCTCGATCAGCCGGTTCAACGCACTCTCGAAAAGCTTCACGAGAAGATACACGATGAGAAATATGCCCAGAAACGCAATCACCTGACTCCATGCCTCGGCCTTCACATACGCGTCCACCACCGAGGTAGCGGGAGCACTGAAGAGGACAGCGCATCCGATTCCCAAAATGAGGGCGGCCATCGTCATCAGCTCATGGACGAATCCACGGAAACCAGCCCGGAACGCCGCAATAACGACCACGATCCCGAATACGATGTCGATTGCCGCGACCGTCATTCCGTGCTCTCCGTCCCTGCGATGCCGCCTGAAGCTACTACCCCCCGGCGTTGCGGCGCATCCCTTCTCCGCCGCCCGACTTCTCCATGCGTGTTGACACTACCAGTTCCCCCGAAATCGCCGGCACTCGACGTCACCACTCCGCCCGCCTGAAGGACTATGTCGGCGATTTTGTCGGCAGCGGCCTCCGCCGAGAATTCCGCGGTAGCCTCCGACATACGGCGCCGGAGCTCCTCGGCCCCAAGGAGCTCGACAATCTCCCGAGCAAACCCGTCCGGAGTAAGGTTCCGGCCGAAACGCACCCGCGCCGCCCCCGCGCTCTCAAAAAGGTGCGCGTTACGGATCTGGTCGCCACGGCTGGCTGTGCGATCCAACGGCAGCAGCAACATCGGTTTTCGCAGAGCCGCAGCCTCCCACAACGAGCCCGCACCCGCGCGCGATACAACGAGGTCCGCGGCGGCCAGGAGATCGGATAACTCCTCCCGAAAATAGCTGCGAGCAAAGTAAACCCCTTCAAGCCCGCCTCTACTCACGCCCTCGCCCCCCGGCGCGGCCGGCAGCGCCTCGTTTCCCGTCCCCCGCTGATGGACAACCGCTGCATGGCGCAGGAGCTCCGCGCGAGCCCCGTCCACCAAGCGATTGATCTCCCGGGACCCCAGGCTTCCGCCAAGCACAAAGACGACTGGCTGTTTCTTCGAAGCACCAATCAACCTGCGCCCGCGCTCCGCGTCTCCGGCCAGCACGCTCCGGCGGACCGGGTTGCCCGTGACAATCGCCTCTCCGCCGCAGCCCCTTCCGAACCGAGCCGCCGTAGACTCGTAAGGGACGCAGACGAACCGACAGAAACGCGCGTTGATTCGTGTTGCAAGGCCCGGATCGGCATCCGACTCATGGGTCAAGGCCGGGACTCCCTGCAACCATGCCGCCACCGTGGGTGGAACGCTTACGAACCCCCCCTTGCTGAACAGGACACGCGGTTTCCGTTGTTTGAGGAGCGAAATCGAACGTAGGAGAGCCGCCCCCACCCGGAACGCGTCAGAGGCGTTCTCCCACGAAAGATACCGCCGGAGCTTGCCTGCGGGAATAGCAACGTACTCGATGCCCAATCGGTCGGCGTAGTCACCGACGATTTCACGCTCGATTCCCCGGCGGGAGCCGATCCATACGATCGGCCCGTCGTAGCGGGAGCGAATGCTTTCGATCACGGCAATGCCCGGGACGACGTGACCGCCTGTCCCGCCACCGGTAAACGCGATTCCGCCGACCATGTTCACCCTTGAAACGAATAAGCTAAGCCATCTAAATTGCACGAGAGTCTACCATGGCGCAGAAAGCTTATTCAATCTTCAGGCAAGCGCCCCATCCCAACGGCGGAAACCACATCCTTTTCGGCCGCCTTTTTCGGGCGACCTCACGGACGGTACGCACTCCGTTCACTGTGGCGTTGGTTCTGCCGCTACTACTCCTGGCAGCACCTTACCTCCAAGGCATCCCAACCGGCCAGGCGGTGGACGAGGTGCTGGACGCGCTGTCTCGCTATGCCCGTCAGGAATTGGAGGCGGACGGTGAAGCGGTACGATTCTTTTCGTCCGACCCATCTCTAGAGCTCATACCGTTCAGCGGTGCTACCGATCAAGTCGAGAGTTCGCTTCGTACCGTCGACCCTTCCATTGGGGTCGAAGCGGTCCGGGTCCTTCGTACCGGAGACGAGTGGCACCGCCCGGAGCACCTCGAGCAACTCTACGCCATTCTCACGAACGTCGAAAGCATGGAGGGAATCGAGTATTACTCACAAAGCCGCGAGCGGATGCGCACCTTCTTCCAAGAAAGCTATCGTATCGCCGGGCCCGACTCGAGCGAGCGCGTCCCGCCGGACTCAGCGACCGACCCTTCGCTTTCAGACCTGTCTGAAGGCAAGCACACCTTCTACGCGTTTCAGCGCGACTCGTCGTTCGGCTCCAACCGGTACGAGGTAGATGTCCGCCGTCTCGGGCAACAGACGCTGGCACTCACCATGACTAACCTCACTCGCATGTACTACGGGATCTTCCCGGCTGTCTCGCCGGAACGATTCCGCGCAGAGATCATCGTGACCGCAGCCAACGACGGATTGGTCATCTACGGAACAACCGCGGTCGGCGTCATCAGCCTCTTCGGAAGCGAAGAACGAGCCCGCGACAGTTTCCGGAACCGTATCAATGCCCTTCTGGATTGGTTCGAAAGCCGGATCGAGCGTATCGTCACGCTTCAGGCGAGGGTCTTGT
>PWGF01000292.1 GCA_003554375.1 Spirochaetaceae bacterium | reverse complement strand
GGGGCAAGGGCAGGGGCGTGGCAACGGTAACGGCGTGACAACGGTAGCGGCGGCAGCCGCAGGCTGCCCGTGGAAAAGGAGCCTACCACGAGCAATCGGCGGTACGCGGTTAGGAGCTGTGCCCTGGTACCCCGTTGATCGTGTGACGGATCAGAACTCGCATTGCCCGACGGCGCGCGGGAACGGGATCACGTCGCGGATGTTCTGCATGCCGGTGACGTACTGAACGAATCGCTCGAGCCCCAGTCCAAAACCGGAGTGGGGCACGCTGCCGAAGCGGCGGAGGTCCAAGTACCACCAGTACGGTTCCGGATCGATGCCGAGCTCTGTGATACGCCGTTGGAGGGTGTCCAAGTCGTTCTCGCGTTCACTGCCCCCAATGATCTCACCGAGACCGGGGACAAGCAAATCCATTGCGCGGACGGTACGGCCGTCGTCGTTCTGTTTCATGTAGAAGGCCTTGATCTGTCGCGGGTAATCCGTGATCGTTACCGGGCCGTGGAAGACCTCTTCGGTAAGGTATCGTTCGTGCTCGCTTTGCAGGTCGGCTCCCCATTCCACATGGTACTCGAAGGAGCGTCCGCTTGCACGAAGGTGCTCAATGGCCTCGTCATACGTGATACGCGTGAAGTTCCCCTCGGCGACGCCACGCAGCTTTTCGACCACGCCGGGCTGGATCCGTTTGTCGAAGAATGCCATATCTTCAGGGCAGCGTTCGAGGACGGAGCTCAGAATCTCCGCGAGGAACTCTTCGGCAAGGTCGATGTTCGCAGCAAGGGTGCAGAAAGCAATCTCCGGCTCCACCATCCAGAACTCGGCGAGATGGCGGCTGGTGTTCGAGTTCTCGGCGCGGAACGTCGGGCCGAAGGTGTAGACCCGGTCCATGGAACACGCATAGCTCTCGACGTTGAGCTGACCGCTCACGGTTAGGAAGGTCCGTTTTCCGAAGAAGTCCTCCTCCCAGTTCAGTGCGCCGTCTTCGGCTCTAGGAGGGGCATCGGGATCGATCGTCGTCACATTGAACAGGGAGCCTGCACCTTCGGCGTCGCTAGACGTTATGAGCGGCGTGTGGATCCAGAAGAACCCGCGCTCCTGAAAGAACGTGTGAATCGCGTGTGAGATGGCGTTTCGGACTCGCGTTACAGCGCCGAAGGTATTCGTGCGAGGCCGGAGGTGGGCGATCTCACGCAGATACTCGAAGCTGTGACGCTTCTTCTGGAGAGGATAGCTCTCGGCCGGAACCGGCCCGACTACGTTTACCTCTTCGGCGAGGAGCTCCACAGCCTGCCCCGAACCCGGGCTTTCCTGGAGAACGCCGTGAGCAACCACGGCGGCCCCTGTTGCCAGTCCCGCGTCGTCGGAGACGCGCGTGTTGCCATCAAGCACGACTTGAAGGCTCGAGAGGCAGGAACCGTCGTTGACTTCCACGAAGCTCACGTGCTTGGTACGTCGCCGCGTACGGACCCAGCCGCGCACGCTACGGTGAACGCCCGGCGCTTCGTGAAGAATCTGTCTTATGGTTGGGCGCTCGGTCGGCGAAGCGGCTTCGCCTTGGCAGCCATCTCCGGCTGCTGCGTCCCGACCGGTGTTCCGGGTCTGCTCGCCGTCGGCGGAGCTGTTCTCGGAGTGAGATTCGATTTCGGAACGACGAGTGGCGCGTTTGGCCTCTGTGGGCTTTGAGCTGTCGTCGTGTCTTTGCGTCATCGGGTACATCCTCCGGTCGTGATATGGTCCACAACTCGCGGCAGTTATACCGAAGCATGGCGGTGTCGCTACGCCGGGTTTGCGGTGTTGCTACGGCCGAACCGCACCGCAAGTGCTCGGAGTCGGGGAGCTGTAGGCGAGGGTATCTTAGCTGAGCGAGGCGGGGCAGTCAAAGCACGAGCAGACGCTGTAGACTCTCGACCGCGAGTCAATTGCGAAAGGAACGGGGCGATGGTACCGTTGTGACGCTTTCGTTCAGCGCATCCCGAAGGTTGTCCGCCGGCTGCGGTCGAGCGCGGAGCGAACATCTCCGGGGCGGGAATATGAGCGGGGCGGGAATATGAGCGGGGCGGGAATATGAGCACCGCAGAAGTCACGTGCAGGACATAGAGGATACATCAGGGGACCGGGGAGCTGGGTGTCGGTATTGGAATAGGGAATCGGGAGGAGCTCATGAAGCCGGATGACAGGCCCGAGGTGGCAGCACACCGCAGAAGTGACAGGGTGCCTGGTGACAGAGGCGGCTCCGGCCCCAACCCGCTTTCCGACGACGCTTCGGAGGGCGATACGGGAAAGCGGGATAGTGCTACAGATGTCCTGCCGCTGAACGTGAAGAGCGAGATAGATCCACTCGAAGCCGTTATAGTCCACGAGCCGGGCCCGGAGATCGAGAGCATGACGCCGGCCGGCGCAGCCGAGGTATTGTTCAACGATATAATCCCCATTAGCGCCGTGCAGGCAGAGCACCGAACGTTCCGAGCCGTCTTGGAGCGGTTTGCCACGGTATACGAAGTGTGTGACCTTCTCCCGGAGATGCTGAGCGATCGGCCGAGTCGGGAAGCCGTGCTGGATCGCATTTGCCGCACTCCTGAAGCTCAGGGGCGGCGGGATGAGCTCGAGAATCTCGAGCCCGCCGAGCTTGTCCGCATTATCGTCCGGGGCATGCCCATCGGCCGCGATACGCTTGAAGGATATCTTTCTTCTCGGGTCTTTGATATCCCGCCGCTTTCCAATCTCTATTTCACCAGGGACGCGGCGATGGTGTGGGGGGGCGTCCCCATAGTTTGCTCGATGTCGCACGGCGTCCGGGACGGGGAGGCGGCGGTCATGGCCGGCCTGTTCCGGCGCTTCGTCGGAGGCGATGAGGGGGTGCTGTATGACGGATCGGAGCCGGGCACGAACGAAGGGCTTTTTGGCGGCGGGAGATCTCCATCGTTGGATGAGAGAGCTTCGGAAGCTCTTGACTCCGGCGGTGGCAAGCGGCGGCGTCCGTTCCGTTTAGAAGGGGGCGATTTCCTGATTTTGGGACCTCGCACGCTGGCGGTCGGGGTAAGCCGGCGAACCTCGGCTCGGGCAATCGACCGTGTTGCCTCTCGGTATGCGCGGGCGGTGGGGGCGCCCGTTGACGTTGTTGCCACGCTGTTACCTGACGAGCCACATGCCATACACCTCGACATGCTCTTCACTCAGGTGGATCGCGAGATCGCTCTGGTGTACGAGCCGGCGGTCATGGGCCCTCGGGCCTGTCGAACCGTCCGGCTTGAAGTAGACCCTCGGGGTCACAGTCGAGTACACGAAAGCGGAACGCTCCTGTCGGCCCTGAGCCATCTCGGATATCGCATGGAGCCGATCGTATGTGGAGGGGGCGATCCGATCCACCAGCAGCGGGAGCAATGGCTTTCCGGCACAAACGTATTCGCTGTCGCTCCCGGAGTGGTGCTGGCATATGCGTGCAACGAGCACACACTCGGGGCGTTCGACAACGCAGGGTTCGAGGTGAGGAGTGCCGACTCTTTTCTGGCCTCCGATACTGCACTGCCGGCCCGCCGGATGGTGATTGCAGTGCCGGGAACGGAGTTGGCGCGGGGAGGCGGTGGCCCCCGATGCATGACGTTGCCCCTCCGAAGGAGCGCATAGCGTGCCGTGCTTCGGGTGCGGCGGGTGCCTGCGTGGTGAGGCGGGAAGGAGCCCTCGTTTCATCGTCTTCTCGCCGCCGGCGTAGAGCCGTACCGGTTCAACTGCCTTTCCCCTGCCCGTGCTCTTCCTTCAGGTTGCGGGAATGTGTTCTTTGACGTAGGATTTAGGCACTGTGGAGATACGGCTGACCTGCTCGCAAGAATCGGCCCGCGATCCGTTTTACCCGTTCTCCTATCTGGTTTCTCATATTCCGATTCCTTCAGAGAAACGCGGTCGATGGGTACGGAGTATGCGTCGCGCACACCCCTATCTGTTTCGCGTGTGGCGTGGGCTTCGTAGCGCGGATTGGAGAGACGGCCTCGTGTCGGCACTTATTTCAGAACGGTTCCCCGCGGTGCTTTCGAGGTTCTTACGCACCGGGATGGTGCTCATTCTCCGGCAGTATCATCGGACGGAATCCAATCTCTATCTCACTATCTCGAATGCGATGGAGTTGCCGAGGGCATTCAACAACATCGCGGAGGTTTTCCTGGCCGCTGGGCAGGAGGTTGGAATCGAGACACGAATCCATCTCGACGAGTTTGCTGATACCGGTGACGGAAAGCAGTTGCCGGCCAACGTTACGGTGCGGCAGTGGCGAGAGGGGAGGCCCCGACAGACCCCGTGTTTGGACAAGAATCGTCCTGCTGCAGCTACGCGGGGCGGTCTATTATCGATTCTAGTGTCGGGTACTCTGGACGACTATCGACAGCAGTTGCTGGAGCTGGTTCTTAACTCGGAAGTTGACCCGCAGGTGCGGGAGACGGCGGTCCTAGTGCTCTCGCGGAGCGAAGATTTTGGCGAGCTTGTCCCTACACTGGTCGCCGGGGTACGGGCCTCCGGTGTGCCGTTTCGCCTCACGTTTGTCGTGCACCTGGCTATCGGCTCCTTCTACTACCGCGCGGCTTTCCTCGACGAAGCGCATCGTTACTTCGCTGAGGCTCATCGGTGCGTGCCGTGGATTTCGCTCGACACTCCGTTGAGCGTAGAGCTTGTACGAGCGTTTTGGATTTCGCTTGGCAACCTTCTTAGGGAGGATCGGGGGCGGTTTTCCGAGGTCCCGGAGCAGTGCTACTTCCTTGCGTTGGAACTTCCGCAGCGTTCCGAGGGGGAGATTATGGAGATCGCCGCGCTTCGGGGACTGGCGGCGCACTACACTATTAACTCCCGCTTTGTGCCGGCCGAACGGTATCTGCAAGCGGCGCTTGAGCGCGCTCGGCGCGCAGGACTTGCGGAAGAGGAATTCGAGTGCCTTCGGCTCCACGGTGCGTTTTACGAGCGGATGGGACAGGTAGATCGCGCCGTGGCTGCCCTCCGTACTGCTTTGGGCATGGCTCGGAGTGAGGGAAGCGCGGACAGTTTCGCCGGGATTCACAATACGCTTGGCTACTTGTATATGACGCGCGGCGCCTGGAATACGGCTCTCTCACACTACGTGGAGGGCGTGCGTTTCATGGTGGACCGCTTCCGTCCGTCGAATCTCCACGAGATCATATCCAGTCTCCATAACATCGTGGAGTTGGCACTGGCGGTGAACCATCCTCAGGTTGGGCTCCGCTACGCGAAGCTTGCATACCGGCTGTCGGACTATTTCTCCTCTCGGCGAAGTGTTCGGCACTGGAACTTAATCCGTTCCAGCCGCCATCTCACCCAGCTGGCTCTTCGGGTTGGGGCCATGGGGCAAGCCCGGCAGTTCTATCAGTGGTTCATCGGCAATCTACGTCCCGCCGAGCATGCCTTCAACGAGTTCCATCGTCGCCAGCTGGAAGTGTTGCTGGAGCGGAGATTCACCGAAGAAGCGGTCCGTGAGGCTATTGCGCCGGTTCGTCATGAGCTCCACGACGCGCTTCACGTACAGCTTTCGGTGGTGCTGTTCTATCTGGATCTCTTCCGGGAGACGCACGATATCACGTGGCAGGCGCGCGCACGGGACGTTGCGCGCGAAGCAGGGTTGGAATCTATCCTCTCGGCTCATCGCCAACCCCCGCAGCTTCCGTGGGAAACGGTAGAGGCGGCGGTTCCGGATCGACTGCTCCATGAATACGTCGAATTGGGGCGCCGGTTCATCCGTTCCCAGGAATCGTTACGCCAGCACACTCTTTTGCACGGATGCAGCCGCCGCATTCTGGATGACGGTCAACTGGACGAGGTGTTGCAGAGCCTCTTTCCGGTATTGCGGACGAACTTCGAGACTGAGGAAGTATTCCTCTATTTGCGTCGTGAAAAAGGGTATGAGCGGGTGCAGGAGCCGGGCGTGGCCTCGCAACCGCCCCCTAAAGCGGAATCCGTGCTCAACTATGCCATTCGTCGACTCGACGAATTCCCGAATGGGATCTTCACGAGCGTAGACTGGGGAATGAACCCAGG
This sequence comes from Spirochaetaceae bacterium, assembly GCA_003554375.1. Lineage (GTDB taxonomy): Bacteria > Spirochaetota > Spirochaetia > DSM-27196 > SKKC01 > PWGF01. The sequence goes on along the minus strand of PWGF01000292.1, from coordinate 803 downwards.
GCCTCTTCAGGGGCGCTCGGTCCTTCTTGTGCAGCTTGCCCTCCATGGGGAGCGTCGTGGGATTCTGGTGTTGGGTAATCCACGGGGAGCGCAATGGAGCTATAATCCGGACGATCTCACGATTCTTCAGAGTCTGGCCGACGTGCTCAGCTTGAAGATGGAGAACCTGGATCAGTTGGCGGCGTTGCGAGAGCGGTCGATTATCGATGACTTAACGGGAACGTACAACAAGCGCATATTGGATCGCGTCTTCATGGAGCTGGCGGCATTGAACCGGAGAACCGGTATGCCTTTCAGTATGATGCTGCTCGATGGAGATGACTTCAAGGAGATCAATGATATCCGTGGGCATCTGGCGGGCGACGAGGCGATTCGACACATTGCGGGAGTTCTTACAACCACGCTTCGGCCCTACGACCGTGTTATCCGGTTCGGCGGGGACGAGTTCTGCGTCTTCTTCCCTAGCACGTTGTCGGCGAATGCGCGCGCTGTTGCGGAGCGGATCCGCGCCGCGCTGGAGAGTCAGGGCCCATGTACGGTCAGTATCGGATTGGCGGAGTACTGCCAAGAGTACGGAACGCTCGACTCGTTTTTCCGCGTCGTTGATGAAGCTCTCTATCGCGCGAAGGGTTCTAAGAATCGGATCGAGTTGGTGAAGCAACCGGCTCCTACTGAGATATCCGAAGGGGGGAACGAGTCGGCGAAGACCGGCAAGGACGGAATCGGGAGCGGCTTGGACAGAAGCGGGACGGAGAGCTAGGCCGAAGTGGCCCGAGCTCCTCAGGCGTAGAGCGGGCCGGCAT
>PWGF01000294.1 GCA_003554375.1 Spirochaetaceae bacterium | reverse complement strand
ACTCGCTGCGTTTCCTCGGCGTCCCGCGAGGTCACACGAAGCGCCGTCACGGCATACCCCTGTATCGAGGACAGAAGGATCCGCCTCAGTGTGTTCCCGACGGTAGTACCGTACCCACGCTCAAACGGGTGCGCTACGAACTTCCCGTAGCCGGCATCCACCTCGCTGTGTTCGAAGAGTATGCCCTTAGGGCGTTTGAAGCCCTTTAGAAGGTTCTTTCGCGACATCTTTGACTAGCTCCCGTTCCTGGAGTTAAACGCGCCGGCTCTTGCGGGGCCGACACCCATTGTGAGGAATCGGCGTTACATCGCGTATACTTCGCACCTGCAGGCCCAACGACCCCAGACTTCGAATCGCGGACTCGCGCCCGACGCCTGGTCCCTTCACAAACACGTACACCTCGCGCAATCCGTAATCCATCGCCTTCTGCGCCGCCGACTCCGCAGTCGTCTGCGCCGCGTATGGGGTACTCTTCTTGGCCCCTTTGAAGCCCAAAGCTCCGGCGCTTGCCCAGCTCAGACCATTACCGCCCAAGTCCGTCACCGTCACAATGGTATTGTTGAAGGTGGCTTGAATGTACACCTTCCCTTCGTATACTGACTTCTTCTCTTTCTTCTTTCGCGTCTTCGCCACGACCTCAGCTCCTTCTTCGCCAAGCTCTCTCTTGGCCGGCGTCTACTTCTTCTTTCCAGCCACCGTCTTTCGCTTGCCTTTACGCGTCCGCGCGTTGGTCCTGGTACGCTGCCCCCGGACCGGCAACCCACGCCGATGCCGCAACCCGCGATTACACCCAATATCCATCAGGCGTTTGATGTTGAGGTTGACCTCGGTTCTGAGACGCCCCTCTACCTTGTAATCGTTCTCCAATACCGAACGAAGCTCGTTCAGGTCTTCGGCAGCAAGTTCGTTCACGCGCCGTGACGGCTCCACCGCCGCCCGGCGGCAGATATCATCCGCCGAAGTGTGACCAATTCCGTATATGTACGTAAGCGCAATCCGAACCGGCTTGTTCGGTAGATCAACTCCTGCTATTCGTGCCATGTACCTTCCCTCGCTTAACGCTGCCGCTGCTTATGCTTCGGATTCGAGCAGATGATCCGAACAATCCCACGCCTTCGGATGACTTTGCAGCTCCCACAGATCTTTCGCACACTCGTACGCACTTTCATGGTCTTGCTCCTCGTTCACTTACCAACCCCGGCTTTGCCCACTTACAGGTTCCGGGAGCGAATTCTTCCCTTCTTTGTCAGCCCCTCGTGATGGTGCATTCGGAGGTGCCCCTCGATCTGTGACATCAGATCCAGGTCAACACCTACCATGATCAGCAACGCAGTACCGCCCATCAGGTGCGCAACCTGCGGTGGAAAGCCAAACAACGGCTGCACCACCTCCGGTATCAGGGCGATGAACGCCAGGAAGAGTGCCCCTGGGAGGATAATCCGGTTCAGAGTCCTGGTGAAGTACTCCTCCATCTTCTCCGAGCGAATCCCGGGAATAGAACCACCATTCTCCCTGATGTTCCTGGAAATCTCAATCGGATTCAACGTTACTTGAGTATAGAAGTACGCAAAGAATATGATCAACAGCGAGTACATAACCAGGTACGGCGCTCCCGGAGGCTGTAGCCACATCGCAAGCCTCTGCATCCAGGGAATACCTCCTCCCAAGCCCGATGCAATCTGCAGCGGGAAGAAGATCACTGAGGAGGCAAAGATCACCGGTATAACACCCGAAGGGTTGATCTTAAACGGAACGTACGTGTTTTGGGCGCCATACATCCGCCGCCCAACGACTCGCTTCGCATAGTGGACCGGAATCTTCCGTTGCCCTTGCTGTTCGTAGATCACAAGGGCTACGACTACCAGGAACATCAGTACCACGACGATCAGGATCACGGGATTGATGTCGCCGCGCTGCACCGCCTGGAAAATGTCCCACATAGCCCCCGGCATTCGGGCTACGATTCCCGCAAAGATCAATAGCGAAATCCCGTTTCCGATACCGCGCTGGTTAATCTGTTCTCCCAGCCACATCAGGAATATGGTTCCGGCAGTAACCGTCAGCATACTGATCGGCGTATACAGCGAGAACGGGATCTGTACCGCATTCGGAATCTGCCGCGCGTAGACCGTCACCACCGAACTCTGTATCAGGCTTACCACGATCGTACCGTACCGCGTGTACCGTTGGATCCGCTTCCGGCCGCCTTCTTCTTCGGAGATGCGCTTCAACGCCGGGAAGACCAGCAGCAACAGCTGCATGATAATCGACATCGAAATGTAGGGCATTATCCCCAACATGAACACGCTGAAGTTCGTGAACGCACCACCGGAGAAGAAGTCTAGATACTGTTCGACTCCCATTCCGGCTTGTCCTTCCGCCAGAAAATACGCCTGGAGTGCCGAGACATTAATTCCTGGAATCGGGATCGTCGCTCCCAGGCGGAACAGCACCAGAATTCCCGTAGTAAACAGGATCCGCTGTCTGAGGTCCCGGATCGTGAATACGTCGACTATCGGGTTACGCGCCATGATCTCCGTCCCTGTTGTCACTACCTTGCGTGACCGATCCCCCCGCGCCTTCGATTTTCGTCCGCGCTTGCGCTGACACTGCAACGCCCGAAAGGTGAAGAGTCTTGGTCACTGCTCCTTGCCCAAGCACCTTCACCCGCCGGCTGTTGCGCCGCATCAGGCCGCAGGCTACGAGAGCAGCGGGTGTCACCGAGTCTCCGGAAGCGAATTTCTGTTCCAGCTGCCGGAGATTCACAATGTCCACCTCCCGCCGAAACGGTGCATTACTGAATCCGCGTCGCGCAACCCGACGATACAGCGGCATCTGACCGCCCTCGAATCCGGGCCGCGGACCGCCCCCGGCCCGAGCGCCTTGGCCCTTCTGGCCGCGACCGCAGGTCTTCCCTTTTCCGCTCCCGTTACCTCTACCAAGGGGTCTCGATCGTTTTCTTGCGCCTTTCGGCGCACGAAGCTCAGCCATAGCTAACCTTTCTCCTCCACGTCAACTAGATGCGATACCACCTTGACCATTCCGCGCACGCTGTCCGACACCTCGAACTCACGCGACTGACCGACCTTCCTCAATCCCAAAGCTTCCAGTGTACGGGTTTGCTTGGGCTTCCGTCCATACGGACTCCGTGTAAGCGTAACGCGCATCGACTTACTCACGACTCCTACCCCCAGAGCTCCTGCAGCGTTTTGCCGCGGTTCTTCGCAACCTCGCGCGCATCGAGCAACCGGCTGAACCCTTCAAACACCGCCTTCACGATATTCACCTGGTTCTGAGATCCGAGAGACTTCGTGAGCACGTCGTTGATGCCTCCAACTTCCATAACCGCACGGACGGGCCCTCCCGCAATAATCCCAGTCCCGGGAGCCGCAGGCTTCATCAGCACCTTCGCGCTCTTGAACTCCCCTTGAACCTGGTGCGGAATCGTCTCCTTCTTTCGAGGAATCTGAATCATCGACTTCTTGGCTCGCTCCACGCCCTTTCGGATCGCTTCAGAGACGTCGTTCGCCTTCCCGTAGCCGTAGCCGACGCACCCATTCTTGTCGCCGACCACCACCAATGCAGAGAAGGAGAAACGCCGGCCTCCTCGCACCACCTTCGCCACGCGATTGAGCTTAATCAGCTTCTCGCTATACTCGCGGTCTCTTCCTTCCTGTTCCACAGGCTTCGCTCCTACATCCGAATTCCGGCTTCTCGAATCCCTTCAGCCGCCGCCTGCACCACTCCGTGGTATAGGCGCCCATTCCGATCGTACACTGCCGTTTCAACACCTGCGGCCTTCAGCTTCGCACCGAGCTGTTTCCCCAGCTTCGCACTGTCCTCACAACACGGCTTCAGCCCCTTGCCTTCTCCGGCCAGTGTAGACACTGCGGCAAGCGTATGCCCCCGGGTGTCATCAATGGCCTGAAGATAGAAGTGGCGATTACTTCGATACACCGAAATCCGCGGCCGCTTCTCGTCACCCCGAATCTTCCGGCGGATTCGCATCTTTCGCCGATGTCGTCGCGTTTCCTTCCACTCCAGTCGCTTCATGGCTACTTGACTCCGGACTTCCCGACCTTCCGTCGAATTCTCTCGTCTGCGTACTTAATTCCCTTGCCCTTGTACGGCTCCGGCGGCCGCAGACTCCGAATCTCACTGGCAATCTGCCCCACTCGCTCTCGACTCGTCCCACGCACAATGACCTTGTTCGCTCCTTCGCACGATATCTCTACGTCCTCAGGGACAACGAACTCAATCGGCATCGAAAAGCCAAGGTTCAATGTAAGCACGTCATCCTTCCGTTCCGCGCGATAGCCCACTCCGGTGATTTCCAGAGTCCGCTCAAACCCTTGAGTGACTCCTTGCACCATATTCCAGAGCAGCTTGCGGTACAGACCGTGCATCCCGCGTGCCCGCTTGCTTTCGCTCAGCCGCTTCACCACCGCTTCACTGTCGTCCACTTGGATCTCGACAAGCGGCTCATACTTCTGACTCAGCGAGCCCTTCGGTCCCTTGACGGTGAACTCACTCTTTCCGACGTCCACCGTCACGCCTTCGGGAATCTGTACAGGCAGTCGTCCAATCCGAGACATCTTCTTATTCCTCCTACCAGATCGAGCAGATGAGCTCTCCGCCTACGCCTCGCTCCGACGCCTTCTTGCCCGTAATGACGCCGGCACTTGTCGATACGATCAAAGTGCCGTGCCCGTTGTAGACACGCGGCATTTTCTTGTAGCCGCTATAGACTCTACGCCCGGGCTTAGAAATCTTCTCGATTCCGTGGATAACCGGACGAGCACCATCGTCGTACTTCAAGAACACCCGAATATGCGGAAACCCGTCTACGGATACCTTCTTGAAGTTCTTCACATAACCCTCGTTCTTCAGAATCTTGACGATCTCCAGCTTCAATCTGGAAGTAGAAACATCGACACTCTCGAACTTCGCCATGCACGCATTGCGGATCTTGGTGAGCATGTCCGCTACCGGATCTGAAACGCTCATGCACTCCTCCTACCAGCTGGATTTCGTCACACCCGGGATCAAGCCCCGACTGGCCAGCTCACGAAAACACACCCTGCACAAATGAAACTTCCTCAAGTATCCGCGCGCTCGCCCGCACCTTCGACACCTGCGCACGCCGCGGGTCTTATACTTCGGTGACTTCTGCAGCGCTCGAACCATCAATGCCTTTCGTGCCACAATCTCCCCTCTTTGCTCTGGTCTTCGCTACTTTCGGAACGGCATGCCGAACTTCGCCAACAAGCTGCGAGCCTCGTCGTCGGTTCCGGCACTCGTGCCAATGACAATATTCAAACCCGACACCCGCTCGATCCGGTCGTAATCAATCTCCGGGAAGATGATCTGCTCCGTAACACCAAGGGAGTAGTTCCCGTGCCCATCGAACGCGTTCGGACTCACTCCGCGAAAGTCCTTCACTCGCGGGAGAGCTATATTGATCAGTCGATCCAAGAACTCATACATGTAGTTGCCGCGCAACGTAACCTTGGCACCGATCTCCATTCCTTGACGGACCTTGAAGTTCGAAATCGACCGTTTGGCCCGCGTTTTCACCGCCTTCTGGCCCGTGATGGCACCCAACTCCGCCACGGCGGCATCCAACAGTTTCTTGTTCTGCGTTGCTTCGCCAACTCCCATACTCACCGTGATCTTCTCGAGACGAGGAATGGCCATCGGGCTCTCGTACCCGAACTCATCCATCAGCTCCTTGCGAACTGTCTCCCGATAGACCTGCTTCAGTCTGGGCATCTCCTTCGTCGCCACCATTACAGAGCCTCTCCGTTCTTCCGCGCCACGCGAACCTTTTTCTGCTCTTTGTCGCGCGAGTAACCAACCTTGGTACGCTCACCGGACTTGTTGACCGCCGAGACGTTCGATATGTGGATCGGAGCCTCCACTTCGATAATCCCACCTTGTTCGTTTTGGCGCCGCTTCTTCACGGCCTTCTTCCCCATGTTCACGCCTTCGACAACCACCCGGTCCTCTTTCGCGACGAAACGCAGCACCTTCCCGGTCTTCCCTTTGTCCTTCCCGGCGATCACCTTCACCGTATCGTTCCGCTTGATCTTGTACCGTTTCATGTTCGATACCCCTCACAAAACCTCAGGTGCCAGGCTGACGATCTTCATCATGTTGCCCTCGCGCAACTCCCGGGCTACCGGACCAAAGATCCGCTTCCCCTTCGGGTTATCCTGGTTGTCCAGAATCACGCACGCGTTATCGTCAAACCGTATATACGTGCCGTCAACACGCCGCAGTTCCTTCTTGGTGCGAACAACTACCGCTCGCTCGATGCTTCCTCTTCTGATGGGTGCATTCGGAAGTGCCTCTTTTACAGCAACGACAATAACATCACCGATTCCTGCAGTCTTCCGCTTGCTCCCGCCCAGCACCTTGATGCACTGGACCTCCCTGGCGCCGCTGTTGTCGGCCACTTTCAGGTACGACTCCGCTTGAATCATGGCAGCATTCCCTCTTAACGAGCTCTCTCGACGATCTCGACTAATCGCCACCGCTTGTCACGACTCAGCGGCCTTGATTCTACGATCCGAACACGATCGCCTAGCTTCGCCTCGTTCGCCTCGTCGTGCGCCTTCAGTTTCTTCGTGTATTTCACGTACTTCTTGTACAGATCGTGAACGCGACGCTTCGTCACCGACACAGTGATCGTCTTGTCCATCTTGTCACTCGTGACCAGCCCCGTCACGCTGCGTCCGCGCTTTCCAGCAACTTTTTCCGTAGCCACCTTCTCGCTCCTTCTACACCGATCTACTCTTCGACGCCTGTAACCTCGGGATGGTTATAGATCAACGTGTT
>PWGF01000452.1 GCA_003554375.1 Spirochaetaceae bacterium | reverse complement strand
AGGGGACGACATTCCCGAACTCCTCGAGGAGCTCATCACGATCGGCGTACGTGTTGGGTATGGCGAGATACTGATCCATGCCTTCGGCGTAGGCGTAAAGCAGCTGTGAGCCATTCTCATATACGATCTTACCGGCGTGAGTAATCTCATCCCAAGGCACCCGGATGCGATCGCCACGGGGGGGCTTACAAATGAGCTCATCGTCCGTGGTCTGTACGAACGTGTTGCGATATTGCCGCAACGAAATGGTGATGATCAGCCAAAGAATGCCGCCGCCAATCAGGATTACGAGTGCAGCCGTGGAAGCTTCCGCTTGCCGTGCAAGAAGCGCTCCTCCGAGGACCGCGAGCGCGAGTGCGACCCGAAGTACGGTAATCCGTTTGGCGACGGGGTCATTTGACGGGTCGTACCGATATATCACGCGCGCCTCCTAAGGCAGGGCCAGTTCCTGCCGGATTTCGTTCAGAAATCTCCTGGTGTCCTGTAGGCTGCTTAGTGTAGTCTATCGAGCGCGCTGATGCAAACTGCGCGAGGGAGTAAGCAGCGGGGTCATGATGATAAGAGTTGAGATACACACTGACGGTGGATGCAAGGGAAATCCCGGTCCGGGCGCGTGGGCCTTTGTATTGGAGCAAAACGGTGACGTCGTGGAGCGAGCCGGCGCGGAGGCTTCTACGACGAACAATCGAATGGAGCTGTGTGCCGTCATTGCCGCTTTGCAGGAGGCCCGAAAGCGAGATGCTTCCAAGATTTCTGTTCATACGGATTCGCAGTACGTGCAGAAGGGTATTGAGGAGTGGATTCACAAGTGGGTGCGGAACGGCTGGAAGACGGCGAGCAACCGGCCGGTGAAGAATCGCGATCTGTGGCAGAGCCTGCACGAGCTGGACCAACTGTTGCATCCGGCATGGATATGGGTCCGCGGGCACGCCGGCAACGAAGGCAACGAACGCTGTCATCGACTGGTGCAGGAGGCAATTGCGGATTTGGAGGACGGCAATCCGTTTTCGTAGGTTCGGTGCGGCTGAACCATTCAACGAGAGGCGTCGTACGCTGATTGCGCTAATTTTTACAAGGATTGGTGCTCGGCTCCCGGTACTAGTGGGTGGAGGCGAGCTATGGTATATGCATTTGCTTTGGACGGGCAGGACGGTATTCTCGTTCGTGTCGAGGTTGACCTGAGGGCAGGAATCCCGGGTACTGACGTAGTCGGGCTGGCGGGCGCCGAAGTCAAAGAGGCGCGCGAGCGCGTTCGTGCGGCAATCCGGAACAGCGGTTTCGAGTATCCGAAGAAACGGGTGCTGGTGAACCTCAGCCCGGCGGACACGCCAAAGTCCGGTGCAGCATTTGACCTGCCAATCGCGCTGGCAGTCTTGGGAGCCTGCGGAGCGGGGCCGTATGCCTTGGAGCAAGGCGTGCTTGTTCTGGGCGAACTCACGCTACAGGGCCAGGTACGGCCTGTCCCCGGCGTTCTTGCAGCTGCGTTGGCGGCGGAGCCGGCGGGCCTGACCCAATGCGTTGTGCCGGCTGCTAATGCTCGGGAGGCCGAGGCAGCTGGGCTGGGAGTTTGTGGGGTAGAGTCGCTCCGGGACGCGGCAAGTTTCCGGGATCGAAGCGAACCCGCGTCTGTCGAATGGGGAACCTGCATACCGAGTTGTGCGGATCCGTGCGCCGGCGATCGGCAGAACATTGTCGGGGAGAGCGTCGCAGGAGAAACCGGCGATTTTGGTGATGTGATCGGGTGCGAAGAAACGAAGCGAGCCCTGGAAGTCGCCGGGGCGGGTGGTCACCATGCGGTTCTCATCGGCCCGCCTGGGACGGGGAAGACCATGTGTGCCCGTCGCCTTCCGGGAATCCTTCCGGACCTGGGCCGGAACAAGGCAGTCGCCGCTACGCGGCTTCACTCGGTGGCAGGGAAGCTCAAAGAGGGCTCAGGGCTGCTATTTCGTCCTCCGGTCCGCAGCCCGCACCACTCTGCATCACTCGAGGCGGTTGTGGGCGGGGGCGTGAACCCACGGCCGGGCGAGGCGAGCTTGGCCCATCACGGTGTGCTTTTTCTGGACGAAGCGGGTGAGTTTCGCCGGGATGTCCTCCAGGCCCTGCGCGAGCCGATGGAAGACGGCGAGGTTCGCCTGGCACGAGCGCGCGCGGTCTACCGTTTCCCAGCTCGGTTTCAGCTTATCATGGCGGCCAACGCGTGTCCGTGCGGAAACCGTGGGAGCCGTTCACGTCCGTGCATGTGTAGTACCGCCGAGCTGAGTCGCTACTGGCGGAAGCTCGGCGGGCCGTTGCTGGAGCGCGTGGAGATTCGCGTGGCTGTTCGGGGCGAGCGGGCCGGCGTCCTGGACGGCCCTTCTCAGCGCGACACGCGCGCGCTTCGCACGGCGGTCATGCGGGCGGAGCGAGTGCAGCGGGCGCGGATTGAGTGTGGCCACCAGGCGGCCGGTGGTGGTGTGGGGCGGAGCCGCGGCGGTTCGCTGCTCAACCGTGATATACCGGCGGACCTCTTCCCGGTGCTGTGTCCCTTGACGGATGCGGCACGTCGTGAGTACGGAAGAGCTGTGGACCGCTTCGAGTTGTCGTATCGGGCTGCCGCCGCGGTGGTGCGCATTTCCCGGACCATTGCGGATTTGGAGGAGAAAGAGATGATCGGGCGTGACGCCCTATTGGAAGCCGTTACCTACCGGCGGACGGGGGATGAGGATCCGTACGGCGGCGGGATGCTGTAGGGGGATTGGCCGACTTTTCGGCGCGGCAACCGCGGATCCCACCGAATCGACAAGAGGAGCTGAGAGCATGGACAAGTTCCGCCTGACGTCGGATTACCAACCCGCAGGGGATCAACAGGAAGCTATAGAGCAGCTGACTGAAGGGGTGCGCACCCGGCTGCCATACCAAACGCTCAAAGGGGTCACCGGATCCGGAAAGACCTATACGATGGCGAAGGTGATCGAGGCAACGCAGCTGCCGACGCTCGTGGTCTCGCACAACAAGACGCTGGCGGCGCAGCTCTACCGTGAGTTTAAGGGCTTCTTCCCGGATAACGCCGTGGAGTATTTCGTCTCGTATTACGACTACTATCAGCCTGAGGCTTACGTCGCCTCGCGTGATCTCTACATAGAGAAAGACGCCGACATCAACGAGGAGATCGACCGCCTGCGGCTGGCAGCGACCACGCACTTACTCGAACGGAACGACGTGATCGTCGTCGCCACGGTGTCGTGTATCTATGGGCTCGGCAGCCCAACTCAGTATCGCGACATGCGGTTGCGGGTGGACGTAGGAGCGGAGACGGACGCGCACGAGATTGCTCGTCGACTCGTCTCGCTCCAGTACGAGCGGAACGACGCGGTGCTGAGCCGGGGAGCGTTCCGAGTCCGGGGCGATGTTGTGGAAGTCTATCCTGCGTACTACGAGCAGCAGGCCTTCCGCATCGAGCTGGGGTGGGATGAGGTCGAGCGCGTTGTGGTTTTTGATCCGCTCAACGGTGAGGTGCTCGAAGAACGACAGGTTCTGATGATCTATCCGGCAAAACACTTCGTGATGCCGGAAAACCAGATCCGGCAGGCGACGCACCGGATCCGGGATGAGCTTGCCGCTCGCTACCAGGAGCTGTTGGATGCGGGGAAGCACGTCGAGGCGCAACGGCTTAAGACTCGCACCGAGTACGACCTGGAGATGATGGAGGAGATGGGCTATTGTCCCGGAATCGAGAACTACTCGCGTCACCTGAGCGGCCGCGCCGAAGGCGAGCGCCCGGCAGTGCTTCTCGACTACTTCCCTGACCGATTCTTGACGTTCATCGACGAGAGTCACGTCACGGTTCCACAGGTTCGCGGTATGTACGCCGGTGACCGCTCGCGCAAACAGAATCTTGTGGATTTCGGCTTTCGCCTTCCCAGCGCGCTCGACAATCGTCCGCTGTTCATCGCAGAGTTCGAGTCACTTCTGGATCGCGCGGTCTTCGTGAGCGCAACGCCTGGAGAGGACGAGCGCTCGAGGAGCAGACGGCTCGTGGAGCAGATCATCCGGCCGACAGGCCTGGTCGATCCGCAAATCATGGTCCGGAAGACTGAGGGACAGATCGATGATCTCTACGGCGAAATCCGCAAGCGTGTAGAGGCCGGCGAGCGCACACTGGTGACGACGCTCACCAAGCGAATGGCGGAGGACCTGACGGATTATCTGGCCAACATGGGCTTGCAGGTGCGCTATTTGCACTCTGAGATTGAGACAATCGAGCGAGTGGAGCTTCTGACCGAGCTCCGGCAGGGGACGTTCGACGTGCTGGTAGGGATCAACCTGCTGCGCGAAGGGCTGGACCTTCCGGAAGTTTCGCTTATCGCTATTCTGGACGCCGACAAGATCGGATTTCTGAGGTCCTCCACTTCGCTCATCCAGACGATCGGGCGAGCTGCACGGAACGAAAACGGGACCGTAATTATGTACGCCGACAGGGAGTCGGAGGCGATGCGGACTGCTATCGAGGAAACCGAAAGGCGGCGCCGTATCCAGCTCGAGCACAACGAGCGTCACGGGATCAAGCCGACCACCATCCGCAAGGCGGTACACGAGATGCTCGTGCGCGAAAAGGACGAGCGAGCCAAATCGGAACGGACCTCGCTGGAGGTTCTCAAGAAGGGCTACAACGTTCTGATTCCGACGGAGCGGAAGAAGCTCGTCAACGTGCTTCAGAAGCAGATGGCTGAGCACGCGAAGAAACTCGAATTCGAGGAGGCAGCTCTCATTCGCGACGAGATCAATGCACTCGAAGAGATGGGCGGCGTTGGTCACGACGGCTGACCGGGGACTCGGTTTCTCGGCGCGGAGGCTCCGGAGCCGCGGGAAGCAAGAGCCGGGGGGTTGCCGTTCGGTTTCATTCCCAAAGAACGGGATCCGGGACGGCTTCCTGGCGGACCGGTTGATCCGCAGCGCGGGCTCGCTTGCCGCGGGCGGTCGATGCGAGCGCCGTCAAGCCGTTTGCGCGGTGTAGGGGTTTGAAGTATGGTGGGTTTCGAATGAAGCACACGAGAAGACGGGGATTACGGATAAGGCTAATGGTCGTGATGGTGGCCTTATCGGTTACTCCGGCCGGATGCGGTGGAGACGAGGGAGAGCTTACTCTGCCGAGCGTGCCTCCGGTACGCGAGTATCCTGAGTGGGCACTGGTAACGTTCCCGTACGCTCGCCTTCACGCCGGACCCGAGCGGAGCAGCGCGATCGTCGGGCATGTCCGGTCGGGAGAAGTGGTGCGCATAGTGGGGCGGAGGGCGTCCGTCGAACGTGAGCAAGACCGGACGGTTCGGTGGCTGCGAGTCGCGCGGGAAGGACAGGACGAGGCGTGGATATCGGACCGCGAAGCTGACCTGTTCGATACCCAGGCTCAGGCTGAACGAGCCCGGGAGGTGCATTACCCATGAATGAGGCGGCGCTCACCGCACTCCGGTATGGGCTCCCCCCACTCGTTGGGGCCATGATCGGCTACGTAACTAACTACATCGCTATTCGGATGCTCTTCCGGCCGTTGCGGGAAAAACGCGTGTTCGGGCTTCGGATCCCTCTTACCCCCGGGATTATTCCGAGAAGGCGATGGGAGCTTGCCGAAAGCATCGGCCGGATGGTGAGTAGTAGGCTGCTTACCGAGGACGCGATCCGGCGACAGCTTGCTCGGGAGGATTTCCAGGAGGGTTTGCGGGCCCAGATTGCCAGGTTGACGTCCAGCGTTTTCACGCCGGGCGACGCCGGCGGCGCCGCGAACGGAATCGGGCGGGCCGAAGCCGCCGAAGCGGCTGGAGCAGCTGAAGCCACCGAAGCCGCCGAAGCGGCTGGAGCAGCTGGAGCGGCCGAAGCCGCCGAAGCGGCTGGAGCGGCTAGATCGGCAGGAGCCGCCGGAGCGGCCGGTACCGCCGAAACCGGAGGAGAGGACGCCACCACTGACGGGAAGACGTTGCCGACGACCGAAACACAGATCCTCGATGACGAGCTCATGACAGTGGCACAGGGCATTCTCGAGAGCTTTTTCCGGAGCGAACGTTTCGAGGAGCTGGTACGGGTTGTAGCAAGACATGTGGTTGCAGGGCTGACGAAGATACGAGTTGAGCAGCTCGTGCCGGACCGCGATCGGGCGGCTCGCGCGCTCGAGGAGATCGCGCGGGATCTTATTGCAGGGCCGCTCTCGAAGTCTGTGCACCACATTGTGGAGGAATGGATCACCGACCAGATGGAGCGCAACGTATGGCTCCGCGAGTATCTATCGGATGAACTGGTGGAGACCGTGGAGCAGGTGCTGTACCAAGCGTACGATCCGCTCTTCGAACACTTCGTCTCATGGCTCCGCACACCCGACGTGCGACAGGAGCTCTCGTATCGAGGGAGGATCATCCTCCGCGACGTTTTGGATCGTCTCAACGTGTTGCAGCGATTCATCGTATCCGCCGCCAAGTATGATCAGGCGCTTGGGGATCGCATGCCGGAGATCGTGGATGATTTTGTTGAGACGGTCGACCGAAGCGGCCGGGTGCCGGCCAACAAGCGGAGAGTGGTTCGGCTGGCGGTCGACGGGCTCCGACGGCTGCAGGACTCGGGCTTTGCGGATGCGGCGGAGCGGTTGCGAATTGATCCGGTGGACTATGCTCGTCAAGGTGTCGATCAGGTGTTCCGCATCCTGAGTTCGGAGCGTGTACAGCGAGGAGTCTTCGATACTGTATCGCGCTTCCTCGAGCAGAACAGTGGGAAGACGCTCGGGGAGCTGTTGGAACAGATCACCGGGTGGGACGAAGAGAGACTCGTTCAGCACGCGCTGGACGTTCTTCGCGAGTGGCTCGAGCGCCCGGGATCGGCGGAAGGTCTGT
>PWGF01000437.1 GCA_003554375.1 Spirochaetaceae bacterium | reverse complement strand
GGGAGACGCCCAGGGGGAGCTGGACCAGTGTCTCCACAGCGGAGCGGCCTGCGGTGCTCCAGGGCCCGGCCCCGGGGCGTTGCGCGCCCCTCCGAAGCGACCAGGCAAGGGCCACGGCAAGTAGGAACGTAAGCGTGCCGCTCAGAAACGCCAGCAGAATGCTCTGTCCGATTACCTGAGGCAGCGAGGCACGAAGGATGCTCTCCACGTTGCGCGTCGTCTCTCCTCCGAAGAGCGCGGCATATGCGGTGAGGTCGAGGCGCCCGCCGGCTGTGAGCGAGCGGTAGAGCATACTTCCCAGGGGCCCGAGAAGGAAGAGCCCGACCGTGCCGCCGTACGCCACCGCGGCCCCGCGCACGAGAGCCGGAGCTGCTGCAAGCCTACGGGTCGGCTCTTCGATCTCGGCTCGGGCGGAAGTTCGCCGGGCAATGACGCGTCCGCCGAAGAGGAACAGCAACCCGGTCATGAGAAGCTGTACCGCCGCGTACAGCGCAGCGGAGACGAAGTTCAGGCGGATGTGAATGTCGCTGTAGATGCGGACCTCGAACGTCTCGTACTGGACACCTCCAAACACCAGTACAACGCCAAAGCTCAGAAAGCAGAAGACGAAGACCAGAAGGAAGGACGTTATGATGGTCGGAGTGAGCAATGGAGCGACTACTCGCCGCATTCTGCCCAGTCGCCCGTCGCCGAGCGACGCCGCGGCTTCGATGTAGCGCCGGTCGATGGATTGGAATCCACTCGTAAGAATACGGAGCGCCAGCGAGAAGTTGTAGAATACGTGCGCCGCGATTATCCCGGCGAAGCTGTAGACATAGCCCAGCTGCGTCCCGAAGAGCTGGTTCAAGAGGCCTCCTCGACCGAAAAACGAAATCATCGCGATTACTACGATGATGCTCGGGAGTACGAACGGGAGGAGCGTGAACGAGTAAACTGCGCGCCGTCCAGGGAAGGCAAAGGTGGCAAGGAGGTAGGCTCCCGGCAACGCTACCGCCACGCTGATGAGCGCGGAGAGCGCGGCTTGCCCTACCGTGAAGCCGGCGATGCGTCCGAGTCGCCCCGAAACAATCGCCCGCTCAGCTTCAGCGATGAGGACAGTGACGCCCTCGCCCTCGAGGGCGAGAGCGTAGAATCCCACTACCGGCACCACAAAGAGAAGAAGGAAAACTGCGACGGCGGCAGCGGCCGGGAGAGCCGCCGGAAGCGAGCGAGTCATCGCATCACGTCTTCCCACGCCTGTAGCCAGTCATCGATGTTCTCAGCTACCCGGCTCGGATCAAGGGAGACTGAACGCTCGGCGCGGTCGATTTGGCCGAAGCTCGCCGGCAGTTCGATATCTTCGCGGACCGGATACATGAACTGGCTGAGCGGGATTTCCTGTTGGAACTCCTCGCTGAGCACGTACTCGATGAGCTTCTCCGCCGCCTCTCGACGCTGGGTTCCGCGGACGATGCCCATCACCTCGATCTGATAGAACGCTTCATCGTTGAAGATCAGCGGGCGGTATCGGTCTTCGTCTTCGAACTCGATGTGGAACGCGGGCGAGGTCTCATAGCTCAACACGATGGGAGCTTCGCCTTCCGTATAGAGGCCATAGCCTTCCGACCAGCCGGGAGTCACGGTAAGAATATTCGGCGCGAGGCGCTCCCAGTAGTCCAAGAATCCATCTTCCCCGAACTCGTAGATCGTATGAAGCAGGAAATTCCGGCCCGGTGAGGAAGTGTTCGGGTTCATGACGATGATACTGTCCCGAAAGCGTTCGTCGGTGAGGTCGTCCCAGTCCGTCGGCGGTGTATCGATTGCCTCGCTGTCATAGTTGAGGACGATGCCGCCGTAGTCGAACGGAATGGCGCGAAACTGCTCGTCGACGATCAGGTTCTCGGGAATGGCGTCGGCACGCTCGGGCTTGTAAGGCTCTAGGAGCTCGTCCTTAATCACCTGACCGAGGTAGGTCGTGTCGAGGCCGATTGCCACGTCTGCCTGCGGATTGTTCCGCTCCAAGAAGAGCTGGTTGTACAACCCTCCGGTATCCGCCTGGCGCTGAAGATCCACTGCGATCCCGTACTCGGCCTCGAAGTGCTCGACGATGAGATCTTCCAATACCTCAGGAAACGCGTCGTACGTGTATACGGTGAGCTGGTCGGGCTCCTCCTCTTGGACGCCGGCGGCGAAAAGAGGCGTACCCGCGATCAGGAGTGATAAGACGGCTATTGCAAGCGTGAGAACTGTGCGCGTGCCGCGGCCGGACCGCCGGGCACGTGCCGTGAGGCGTCCGAACCGGCCGTTCGAACGGCTGCTGTTGCGCCTCCCTGGGCTGAAACTGCGGGGTTGGTACATAGTGCACACCTCCTGAGTGATAGTTATCTGGAGGTGCTTCCGACGAACTCTGAGTTGAGTACCAGAATAACCGGCCTCTGCGTGCGCACGCTTTTGGCACCGTGCCGAAATAGCCGGCGCGGCACACGCAGCTACGGCTATGAACCAATGGGAAGGCGTACGCAGTAAGCGAAACGGTACTTCCTACGCCGGTATTATCCGGATCAGGTTCATGGGTATGTTCTCAGCCTTTCGTGTCGAAAAGCACCCCATCGTACGCGCCTCTAAGGTAGGCCTGGCTTGCCTCTCCGGTCAAGTAGGTGCCAGCCTTTTGTGCCAAAAAGAGCGTAGCCGGCCGGAGAATTGTATAGGAGTGGTCGCACCACCGGGAATACCCAGTGGTGCGCTTTCGAATGTGCCTACTCCGGTGCGGGAGCTCGAGGCGCCTGTGGGCACCGCGCCACCGACGGACGGTGGCGCCCGCCGACCGCCTACTGACGCACCAGGTAGCGCCACCGCGTGGGCTTCACATCGATGGTCCCGGGGTGCTCTTCGCGTGAGGCGGCATCCTCCCACGTTCCGGCCGGGAGCTCGACGATCTTGGCATTCTGAAGCGGGTTATTGAAGAGGGCAAGCATCTCGCCCTCGCTGTCAGGCTCGCCGCGCATGAAGGAGAGAATCGAGTACCACGCGTCGAAGTCACGGATCACCGCGCTATCGAAAGCCTCGATGGAATGCTTGAGCTCCCCCAGCTTCTGGTAGTGCTCGCGCGTAGGCTGGTGGATGTCGTCCCACTGCAGCGCGAAGCGGTTTTCTTCCTCCGGACCTTCGCCTTCGCCGAGGAAGCCCATCTCGTCTCCCACGTAGGTGATGGGAGTGCCGGGAAGCGCGTAGAGGAGCGCAGCTGCGGTATTGTCGTCCGCGGCCCCCGCCGCGAAGCGCTCTACGGCCTGCTGACCTACGGCGTAGTTCATGAGCGAGCCGAACTGGTCTCCCTGTAGCCACGACGCATCGCGTCCCCGGATCTCACCGACGATGTAGTGGTCGGGGTCGACCGTCCGCAGCTCTTGGCGCAGGGCGCCGAAGAACCCCTCTCGGTTCACGATCTCGTTCGGGACATCGATTCGGGCCCCGTCAAAGCCAAATTCAGCCCAGTGGCGGGCCACATCGATCAGATGCTCGAAGACTTCATCGTGCCGGGTCTCCAGCTTGGGGAGATTGCCGGTGTTCCACCAGCTGTCATAGTCGTCCGGATTGCCGGCGTGTACCCGCTCGCCGGACTCGAGGATCGGATTGAGATAGGGGAGGGTTACTCCGAGATCTTCCAGGTAGTCCAGGTTATCGATGATCCCTTCTATATCTCCCCCAAAGCACTGATGACAGCAGTGGAGACCGGTTGCCTCGCCGTACCAATCATCCTCCAAGAAGGGCTCGGCCGGCCACTCCCAGTAATCCGGGTGCTTGTAGTGGTACGAGTCGGTCTCCAAGGCGTGCTCGTTTAGATCGGGATTGCCCTCGGCAAAGCGCTCGGGGAAGATCTGGTATCCGACTGACTCCCCAACCCATTCGATCTCGGCAAAGAGGTTGGCACGCACGTCATAGCTTCCAAAAGTCTGCTCGGTCCCGTCGAGCTCGGTTACGCGGATCTCGTACTGTTCGACCTCGCGCGGAACGGACGCGCGCCGGCGCTCGGAAGCTCTGCCCGTCAGCTGGTGGTGCATCTCGGACTCTTACCCTCCGTCGTAGACTACGACCGCCGAATCGACCGCATTGCGGTTAGCGCTGAACCGCACCGAGAGGCGATCGTCGGCGACCGAGAGGTGCTCGGGGGAGTCGGGATCGTGATCGAAACCGAGGCCGATTGCCTCTTCGGAATCCGTCATGACTTCGATGGCTGCGTTCCGTCCGCCGTGTCCGTCACCAGCGAACTCGGCGGCGCCGGAGGGCAAACGCCAAGGATGGCATTCGCCGCCGCGCTTCCTTCTGCAATGTCCACCTGCGTTGGCCCTAGTCCAGGCACGCGCTTCGAGCGTCCGCTCGTTCGGTTGTGCCGGTGGGGAGCGTACGCTATTCTGTGCGCGAAGATGATCGGCGGCGGTGGCCGAGCGAGGAACGCGCCAGGCTACCTTAACGCCGCGAAGACAGGAGGACTTAAGGCTATGAGCGACCAGCGGCACGCGGAACGTCTCGTGAGCCGGCTCACCATGGAGGAGAAGGCGGCTATGGGGTCGGGAGCGGGGTTCTGGCGCAGCGAGGCAGTGTCTCGCCTCGGGATTCCCTCGGTCCAGATGAACGACGGGCCCCACGGTCTACGAATCCCGGCGGATGACCCGGAGAACGCGTGGAGCTCGCGGCCCGCCACCTGCTTCCCGACTGCTTCCTGCATTGCCGGCTCGTGGGACATGGAGCTGGTGGCCGAGGTGGGTGCCGCGATTGCGGAGGAGTGCCGGGCTTTCGGTACGGACCTATTGCTTGGGCCGGGGGTTAACATTAAGAGGACCCCGCTGTGCGGACGGAACTTCGAGTATTACTCGGAGGATCCGTTCCTTGCCGGCGAGCTCGGTGCTGCGTTCGTTCGGGGAGCTCAGCATGTAGGAGTCGGGGCGACCGTCAAGCATTTCGCCTGTAACAACAGTGAGTACCAGAGGATGACCATTGACGTTCGCGTGGACGAACGTCCCCTTCGGGAGATCTACCTTCGGGCGTTCGAGCGGATTGTGCGGCTGGCGCAGCCGTGGGCTGTGATGGCGGCGTACAACCAGGTCAATGGACACTTCGCTTGTGAGCACGAAGAGCTCTTGGAGGAGATTCTACGCGGCGCCTGGGAGTATCCAGGGGTTGTGGTATCAGACTGGATGGCCGTGTACGACCGAGTCAAAGCCGTCGCTTCCGGTCTGGACCTCGAGATGCCCGGTCCGTCCTCGAAGAACGATGACGCCGTGGCGCAGGCGGTGCGTGACGGTCGGCTTTCCGAGGAGACGCTCAACCGGCGGGCGCTTTCGATGGTACGACTGGCGTTGCGGGCGGCTGAATGCGCGGAAGGGCGTCCCGCCGGCCGAGTTCGAGAGACACCTGCTGAGGAGATAAGAGGCGAAGAGGCCGAAAGCCACCATCAGCTTGCTCGCCGAAGCGCGGCTGAAAGCATGGTTCTTATCAAGAACGAGCCGCCGCCGGAACGCGGTACGACGCGAACCGGGCGCGCTCCGAAGCGCGGTGCATCGTCGGCCCCTGTCCTTCCGCTCGACCTGAGCGAGTTTTCCAGCCTGGCGGTCGTCGGGCGTTTCGCCGAGGTCCCTCGATATGAAGGAGGCGGCAGCTCCAAAGTTCGGGCGACGCGTGTCGAGTCGGTGCTGGAGGGGCTTCGAGAGCTCATCGCCAAGCTTCCCCACGATAGTAGGCCCGAAGTGAAGGTGGCCGGCGGATACGGAGAGGACGGAACCGCCGAAGTCTCGGAGATCGAGGAGGCGGCAGCGGTTGTGCGGGATGCCGATGCGGCGCTTCTGATCGTCGGCCTGCCGGACTCAGTCGAGAGCGAGGGATTCGATCGTGCCGGTCTTGAGCTCCCGAAAGGGCAGGTGGAGCTTATTCGGAGAGTCTGCGCCGAACAGCCCCGAGCTGCCGTGACGATCGTTGCAGGGGCTCCGCTGGAAATCGCGTCGTGGTTGGACGAAGCGCCTTCCGTCCTGCTGGCGGGGTTGGCCGGACAGGCAGGAGGGGGCGCTCTGGTCGATGTGGTGACCGGCGCGGTGAACCCGGGGGGGAAGCTCGCGGAGACATGGCCGGTTCGGCTGGAGGATACCCCCTGCTACCTGAACTACCCTGGTGAAGCAGGGTACGTGCGATACGGAGAGGGGATCTTTGTCGGCTATCGGGGCTATGAAGCTCGCAGGATCCAGCCTGCGCTGCCGTTCGGTCACGGACTCTCGTACAGTCGCTTCACCTACGGTACTCCTTCGGCGGACCGGGGAGAAGCTTCCGACGATGAGGAACTCGTCGTACGGGTTCCCATCAAGAACGAGAGCTCCCGCGACGGGACGGAGGTAGTCCAGCTCTATGTGGAGGCTCCTGAGTGTCGCTGTGCACGCCCTCCGAAGGAGCTTGCGGCTTTCACGAAGCTTAGGGTTTCCGCCGGCGATGAGCGCGAAGCGGTGCTCGTCGTCGAGGGTGAAGCATTCCGGTATTGGGATCCCGAGGTGAGCGGATGGGTGTGTCAGGGCGGAGAGTACCGGCTCCACGTTGGAAGCTCGTCGCAGGATATCCGTGGGGCGGTCTCCGTCACCGTAGTTCCGGCAGAGCCGGTGCGGCCACCGCTCACCGAGCGGAGCACGCTAAACGAATGGCTTGCGCATCCCCAAGGCCGGGAGTTGCTCGAGGCGATGATTCCTCCTCAGTTACAACAGACGTTCCAGGCAGCCGGCGCGGCGGAAACGGAGATGTTCCGGAATATGCCGCTCGTGAAGCTGCCCCGCCTCACCCAAGGGATGATAACCGAGGATCAGGTCCGCCAGGCCGTCCGGTCCGTCTCGCGCCGTTCGGACGGCGCC